>ONGN01000030.1 GCA_900317385.1 uncultured Eubacteriales bacterium | reverse complement strand
CTTGAGTGTGAATACGTAAACATTCTCCTCGTCTTCTTCGTCCTCCTCCGTCTTTTCCTCAAAGACTCCGGTCAGTGTGATGTTTTGTGCCGCCTCGTAGGTGCCCGCCGGAATGATAAACTTTCCGTTCTCGTCCGCCGCGTAGGTCACGTCGTTCTCCTCGTCGCACCAGGCGACGAGCTTCATATTCAGTGAGAAAGCCTTCTGAAGATTTGCCGCAGCGTTTACGTCAAAGTCCTCCGTCTGTTTACTTATCGCCACGTTGGCTCCTTCGGGTATGACGTAGGTCACGGTATAAGTATCGGTGAAGATCGCGGTCAAAGTTACAGTGTCCGTTCTCGTGTACGTTCCGGCAGGCAGAATGATCTTTCCGAAGGAGTTCTCCATAAAGGTCAGCCCCCTTGCTTCGTCCTTCCAGCCTATGAGCCTCTTGTTCGGCGCAGTCGCTCCCGGAAGCTGAACGTCGGCGTTATATGCCACAGTCTTGCTTTCAGTCTCAAGCTCGCCCTCTTCTCCGTCGGGAAGCCGGAAGCTGATCTCCAACAGGCTTGCCCATATCCAAGTCCCGGATAGTTCAGTAAACGCTCTCCCGTTATCATAGAACGAAGCGTCATACAGCTCGTCGGCAGTGTAGCTGAGCTCCGGCCTGTCAAGGTTAACCCAGAGGTGGTATTCCCTGTTGGTGTCACTTTCGCCCGGATTAGCATTTGGGAACCAGGATCCATTACCGTAAGAAGTATTGCTTCCGGTAAGCGAGAAGTTTGGTCCGACCGTTATTCTGCTGAGCTTGGGGCAGTTATTGAACATCCCCCAGCTATATGCCGATTTGCAGTTCATGTTTCTGATATCTACGCTCTCAAGGTTGTAGCAGTTATAAAACATTTCTTCAACGTCTTGAACAGCCTCAAAGCTTCTGAGATCTACCGACTTAAGGTTGTAGCAGTTCATGAACATATCGTAAACGTAAATACCGTGAACATGGATTGCGCTGAGGTCAACCGACGTTAATGATGACCAATTGCTGAAGAAATACGAAAGGCTTCCTAACAGGTCTATCTTGCCGGAAGACGTTATCGTCTGTGCGCTGTTTCCTCCCACTGAGCTTATAGCCGATCGGAGCTGGTCGGATGAGCACGAGCCCTCATCTTCGGCAAAAATCATAAGCTCCCTCGTGGCAGAATTGTATCTGACGTACACTCCGTCGCCGGTTTCGACTTCCGTTTCATTTTCTCCCAGAACGTGTGCTCCGGCTACAATTCTAGGAGCAACGAGAGCTCTCATCAGCTTTGTTCCTTCTGTCGAAACAATAATCGGTTCAGCATTAGAATCCGACGCAGCAGAACCTCCGCCTCCACTTGTTATTGGAACAACAGTGTAGATCGTCCCAGAAAAGCCAGGAATTGTAATTGAATCATTCTCTATAGTTATAACCTTATATCCGGTTGCAACATAGTTATAATTATTAAAGTTGCTCGGATTAACAGTATATGAGCCACCATATGCCCACGGATAGTGGCTTGTAAACAAGTGATATGAAATACTTGAATCGAAGCCACTTCCTTCAAAAGCCAATCTAAATGTGCCGCCATTAATTATGAATCCATTTTCTACGTATGTGCGAATAATTCCTGAAAGAAATGTGCCTCCGTTGATTATGAAACCGTATTCTGTTTCGCTCTCACAGATCTTATAGTCAGGATTAAACACACCTTCCTCAATAATAATCTGTCCATCACTATACACGGTGAAGAAACGTTTATCACCATAGTAGCTATCTTTATCGTCACTTGTCCAAAGACCATTACCAACCACTGTAAGTTTCGCTCCATCTGTAATTAAGAAGGTTTGACCATTACGCCACTCTTTGCTGATATGCAAGTGGAATCCGTTAGTATTAAGTGTAATGCTTATTGGACGATTGAGATATGCATAATCGCCATACTCAAATGTATAGTCGCTAAGAAGCTCGACTTCATCTCCGTTTTCCGCAGCATCAAAGGCTTCTTGGAACGTACGATATGTTGCTCCAGATTCTTCTAAACCTACTGTGATTCCATATTTGATGTTTTCCGGTTCTACACTGTTTGGAAGCTCCTCACCGAAAAAGCGAATTTTGAAAGTAAATTCCTGCTCTTTTAGTGCGTTAATTGTTTCCTCATCCGTTATTCCCTCTGCCACGTTTATTTTCTTCGATATGACAAGCGATCCGGGATAAAATCGGTTATTAAAGACAGGTTCTGGACGCGCAGCATCATCATCTATGCTCCATTTTCCGGTTTCCTCATTGAGTTTTACTGCTACTATGCTCCGATAGAATTTGATCGTGCCATCTGATAGATCCAGCGGTCTTATGGTGTATCCAAATACCTTTTCATCATAGATAATTCTCGAGTCTCCAGTATTCTTTTCTCTAATGATATAGAGATAAGTTTTTTCTATATCCTTCTCGGTATACGGCAGGAGTGGGAAAGCGATTGTTCCGTTCTCGTCCGTATGACCAATGACTGGCTCTCCATCCTTAAGTAGTGGGCTGCCGTCCGATTGCAGGATCTCGAACTCGAACTTGTCCTTATATTCTGCAAGACTTCCGCCTCTCAGCGTCTTCCATGCCTTGAACTCGACTTCGCCATAAGCGTGGTATTCGTTCTTAAACGTCGGAGCTCCGGCGCTCTCTATAACGGTGGCGGCTATAGCCGCAAGGTCTGCGCCCTCGCTTACCTCGCCAAGATACTTCACCTCGCTCTTCAGCGTTCCGTCGCCGTTATCGGTGAGCGTGACGGCAACGCCGTAGATCTTGCCGTCGTAGACGTAGTACTCGGGCGCGTCCTCGGGCTTCGCTGATGGCGTAGTAGTACGTCGCTCCGTCGTCAGCGTCCGTATAGCTCAGAGTCGGGAAGGAAATGGGCGCGCTTCCGCCCGCCACGGTCGAATCAGTGCTCGCGGCGTTCTGCGTAGTCCCTATTTCCTCCCAGTTCTGATCCCTTAAAAGGAAGGTGAACTGTCGGTTTGCAAGTCTGCGTCCCGTTATCTGCTTCGTAGCGGTGAAGTATACGGACGCCGTGCTCTCATAGCGGTTTAAAAAGCTCGCTTTGCTCGTTTCGCCCGCTACGATCCTGCCCGTCGCTCCGGAGGAAGATTTCAGCGTGAAGCCCTGGGACGGGGTCTCGATAAGCTCGTAGGTCGATCTTGCGTGGATGTTCTTTATGAGTATCGTCTCGCCCGACTTCAGCGTAAACTCGGATACGCCGAGGAGCTTGCCCTCCTCCGTCGTTCCGTCCGCGTGAGTCTTCACGTAGTCGAAAAAGTCGGATACCTCGGTATCCTTGTACTTCACGATAAGCACGAAGGAGAATTCTCCCTTTTCAAGGGCGGCTGCCGTTGCGTTCTCCACAGTCTTGGATACGAGAAGGTCTCCGTAAGGATAATACCTATTCCTGATCACCGGAGTATTCTTCAGTCTGTCGTCAGTATCGCCCGGAGTGTACTCTTCGTAGCTCGTGATGTAGCTGTCGACTCTCTGCTCCCTTACGGTGTAGATTATCTCCGTACCGTGGTTTTCATATTTCAGAAGGTTATCGAAGCTTCCCGACCAGGTAAAGCCGTCGCCGCCCGCTGCGGCGCGCAGGTACTTCATCGAGCCTGTGTACTTCCACTCGCCCGTCGTGGTCTCCTCGCCGGTCTCCTCGTCGACCGTCGTCGTCTCGACCCAGCGATAAAGCTCAACGATAACGGCGTTCGGCCTGTCAAGGTCGTCGTTTTCGCCCTCGGGGATATCCCATATCTTCGTAAACGGAATCGAGGTCTTCTCACGCTCGTGGCTGTTCTCGATCTTGAACCTCATTCCGCTGTCGTCGGATGATACGAAGGTGACGGTCGAGGTGTAGCCCTCGATCTCCCTCTCCTTAACGGTATAGCTTATGGGCGCTCCGTCGTCGTCATAGCGCCTTACGTGGTAGAAGCCGCCTACCCAGTTGCCGGACTCGTCCGGAGTGACTTCAGCCGTGGCGACGGGCTCCTCGCCGTCGTTCGCGTACAGGTCGACGGTTATGCTCTCCGGCCTTATGCCGTCGTTATCGTCATAGTCGGACCACGTCTTCTCAACGAGCACCTCGTAGGGGACGATGCCCACCTTGGCAAGGCTCGTCTGGTTCCATTCGGATATTCCTATTGAAAGCGATCCATCGGAAACCGATGCGTAGAGGAAGGATGAGTTGAACGCGTGGGCGTTCTCGTTCGGGTCGTATCTGTCCGCGCTGTTTTCAAACGGCTCTTCTCCAACCGGCGCGCGCATATACAGGTAGATAGAGGCGCGTACCTCTTCCTCGACCTCCTGCGTCGATCCGTCAGCAAGAATTACGATCTTCTTACCCTCAAGTACGAAGGGGTCTCCGTTTACGTCAAGGCTCACGTCTACGACGACGGCCTTCACCGTTGTCGGATCGGCGGGAAGATCAGTGCTCCAGCCCTCGCCGTGATAATTGAGGTCGACGCTCAGCATATTCTTCTCAGTGGGAAGCGGGTCTGAGCCGGTGTAGTAGTATATCACCGGAGCTGCGCCGAGCTCACGCAGAGGAGACACGTCGATCGACTGGAAGAGGCCCTGCCAGCTTCCCTTCGTATCGTATCCCAAAGTTCTCGGATCCTGAGGCTCTGCGGTTTCAAACGGGTCGTAGAAGATGATGTTGGAGGCGCTCTTCCCCTTCTCGACTACGACGCTTACTCTGTATGTATACGTGGAGCCCTCGTATACGGTGACGTTCTTCGTTATGCCGTTCTCCCACTTTATTCCGTCTATCGAAACGTGCTTCTCGCCCTGGAAGGAGCCGCTGAACAGCTCGCCGGTAATGTCAGTATACGCGGTTGCGTATACGAAGTTCGGGTCGTCTCTCGCGGGGTCGAGGTCAGTGAGGACTTCTCTCAGATCCCACTCGCTTTCCCTTACCACCTGGCTGAGGGTGAGCTTGTTCTGGCCAGCCGTCGGGTCGTCCGGCTCGCCGCGCCAGTTATATACCGTGCCGAGCACGTCCTCATCAGCCTCGTACGCCACGGCGTTCACCAGGAGCGGCACCATGCCGTTTACCATTCTTGACAGTACCTCGGAATACGGCATATACGACTTGTAGGTCATCGTGTGCGTATTCTTGTAGCCCGTCGCGGGGAAGTTCGTCGGGTCCTGAGCGTATTTCGCGTAGTCCGTCGGATAATATCTCTGGCTGTTCGGCTCAACGTACGTTACGTTATTTCTAAGGTTTGCCCTTATGATAACGAGGGTGCGGCCGCTGAGCTTGTAGTTATCGAGGGTATATACCTCAGTTACGTTATCGGTGCTGCCGTCTACCGTTATGCTGTCGACGTCGATGGAAACGCCCTCCGGCAGGAGCTCGTAGAACGTGCCGCTCTCGGTATTCGCAAGCGTTCCGTCCGCGATCAGCTCGTTATATACGCTGCGCATATCGCTCGGTACGTTCGACTGGCTGGTTAGAGTTACCTTGTTCGTAAACTCCATCCGCTCGTTTATTTCGTCGTTCGTATACGACGTGTAGCTCTTCTCAAGGTATACCGCGTTGCGGAAGTTGCGCCCATGCAGGTACTCAATGGCGGAGCGGTTGTTCTTCACCTCCGCGTGCTCGTAGTCGGAGTCCATATCCGTGCTCGCATAGCCTCTCGATTCGTTCACGATCGAGGTCCAGGCGTAGGTCTCGGTTGAATCGTTTCCGAACGCTATGTCGATGATATCCTGCATCTGCTCCGAGTTCGGATAGAGGCGCACGTTCAGCGAATACTGCATCTTTATATATGCGTCGTGCGACACTGCGCTCGTCTTTACCTGATGCACGCCCTTCGGCAGCGTTATATTATATGCGTATGCGTAATACCCGTCGGTCACGTACCTGGTGCTCGCATAGCCCGAGGCTCCGTTCTGCGCCGTTACTCTGCCGTTCTCGCCCACGGCGTAGACGATCCATTCGCCCCATTCCCCGTTTTCGTCCATACTGCGGCCGTAAAGGGTCACAGGCGTGGAGCGGCTCTTCTCCGAGTCGTATTTGTAATACCAGCTCTCGTACAGGTTGATTATCCTGTCGCCGTTCTCGTCGATCTCATCCGGCTGAGTCCACGCGTAGATATCGGCCGAATACATCGACACGCTCGCGATATCGTAATCCCCAGCCTGGAGCGGACGTGCGTCGAGCCCCGTATGCACGAGGTCGCGCATAGTGAGGTTCGTATCCTCAAGCTCGATCTTGACGTCCTTCTTGTTGTAGTTTGCCGGGTTGAAGATATTTTCGATCGTATCGAGCTCCCAGGGCGCGTCGCCCTCGTAGGTCATTCTCATGATGTACGAGCTCAGGGAGACCGTGAACGGCAGAAGAACGGTATTTCCGCGCTTGAGGTCGTTCAGCAGGTGATCGTGGGAGTCGTTCTTGACGTTGTAAACGTAATTGTTCGCGCTCTTCCACACGGTCATGCTCGGAGGATCGGGGTAATCGAAGGGTATTACGTAGAATCTGCGGTACGATACGTTATACTTGTTCGTAAACGTCCAAGTGTGCGTATCGTAATCGTAAGTCTTGTTCTTCAGGCTGTAATACCACTCTGAATACAGCTTATACGGCTGCCCCTCCTTGCCCGGCACGGGGTCGTAGTCCTCGTCGCCCGGCTCGTAGATCTTCCTCGTGTAGCCGCTTGCCATACCGTATTCGTCTACGGAGTAGGTGTGCGGCTGACCGCCGTCGGACCACGTGTACGTCCAGTTATTCTCTTCGTTCAGCGTTATATACGCCCAAACGCTTCCGTCTCTGTATATCCTTACGCTCTGGCCGCTCGGACGGTTCCCGTTTACGTTGTCATCGTCGTCCCATTCCTTCATGACCTTGTAGCTGATCGGCAGCCTCATTCTCGCCTTTGCCGAAGTGCTCAGCGTTTTGACTATCTTCCTCTCGCGGATCGGGTTTCCGTTCGCGTCTTCTCCGGTTACCGTATAGTCAAGGCCCTCTCTGAGCGTCACGTTGTTCTCCCAGTCCACGCTGTATACGCTGCCGTCCCACTGGTCGTCCCAGCCGATAACGCTCACGCTCGCCGTATTGTCAGTAAAGTATTCTACTCCCTCTTCAAATTTTTCCTTGGGATAGACTGTCCAGATGATTGCGCTCTTTACGTACGTATTGTATCCGTCGTACAGCACGCAGGTAAGCTTCTTCCCGTCGGTCCCCTCGTCCGGGCCGACCGTCTCTTTCCCATCGTTATATGCTGCCAAAAGGCCCTGCGCAAGCAGAATCCTCGCTCCGTATTTCTCGTAGTCCGCGTCCGGTATCTCGTCCGTAAGTACCATTTTGAACGGCTGGTTTCCGGCGGGCGTGGCGTTTATGCTCCACCGTATGTATACGTAGTTATCGGGCTCCTCCGGTAAGTATTCCTCAGGTATCGCGCTCGGCGCCGTGTAGTATACATAATACTCCTTTGTGATGTACGGATTGACGGCTGATTTTGTTATGCTTACGGCGTACGCCCTCGTATCGATCGTAGCGTAGATCGGGGTATATACGTATATTTCCTCCGTAAGAGGCTCCCCCTCTTCGTCATACGCCTGCTCCCCGTTCTCATCAAGCACCGGGATCGTCTCGGTTACCGGCTCACCATTTTCGTCAAAGCTCTGGTTTCCCGTCCGGGTGAGCACCGATTCATCCGCCGTCGTCAGGTTTGCCTGAACGTTGAACGGATCGACGTAAGTCCTCGAATCGCTTCCGTCTATCATATCGTGTGCCTTCACGCCGCGGAACGCTACCTGGATCAGCACCCTGACCGTTCCCGACATCAGGTGAGTATTGGTTATGACTATGCTGTCGCCTATGCGTTTCCACGCAAAGTCCGCTCCGTGCTCAGGCTCCTGAGGCACGCTAACGTACAGCGTTCCCGCCTCGTTGCCGTTCCTGTCTTTCCAGAGATACGCCGGGAATACAAGCTGCATCGCGCCCGGCTGGATCAGCTCGTTGCCGCTCGTGCTGACCTCGATCTGGAACTTCTGATCGTTCACGTTATCCGTAGTGCACTCAAGGTCCAGATGTATCGGATCCACCGGCTGATTGTATTTTACCGGCATCCATCTTATCTCGACTGTGTCGATGGACATATTCGCGGACTGCCAGGGCAGGTACTCTATCTCAGGCTCCTCAGGCTCCTCAGGCTCTTCAGGGTTTTCAGGATTTTCTGGGTTTTCAGGATTATCAGGGTCTTCAGGATTCTCGGGATCGTCGGATTCTTCAAGTGGATCGTCGACGTCCGTCGGGGATGCCGCTGCACCCCTTGAGGCTGCTGAGGGCGTGCTGTCCGCCTTCGTATATTTGCCGTTCTCCCTCTCTATGCCTATCGCGGCGAGCGTCTCGTCGCTCAGCGCGTCTATCTGCAGAAGCGGCTCGTCTTCCGAAGCCTCCACCTCCGCAAGCTGATCGTATATCCCGGTCTTGTTGTATATCTCGTCCTCTGCCGGCTTCTCCGGCTCCTCTACGGGCTCCTCCGCCGGCGCCTTCTCCGTCTTCTTCGTAAGCACGAACAGGGAGAGCCCTTCCGCATCGAAACAGAGCGCGTTTCCTATACGCTCTGCCTCGACTGCCTTAAGTCCTTCTCCCTCTTCCACGTATATGACGTACTCACCCTCGCCGACGCTTTTGCCGGTGACGGTGACCTTCGTCTTCTCCGTAAAGCTTATCCCGGGCTCTCCGGTCGCGGCGTCGTACACCGCTCCCGCGATCACTATCTCCTCGCCCTCAAGCGTCCCGGCAAACGCGCTGTATCTCAGGCTCTCCTCGCTGTCCCAAAGTCTTACCGCGGGGATGAGCTCCTTCGATACTACGCTCTCCTCCGTTTTAAGGCATAGCTCCGCCTCGTCAGACACTATCAGGCTGACGTTAAGCGCATATTCCGAAGGCTCATCCGGCTCCTCCACCGGCTCCGGCTCCTCGGGGTACTCCCAATCAGGCTCCTCAGTGGGTTCAGGCTCCGGTTCGGGTTCCGGCTCAGGCTCGGGCTCAGGCTCGGGCTCAGGTTCAGGTTCCGGTTCAGGTTCCTCCTCCCCCGTATTAACCTCTGTGCCGGGCTCCTCGGTTTCGATGATTTCCTCATCGTCCGCAAGCGCGACTGCGGAGACTGCTCCGCTTAGGCTTCCCAGCGCCATTATCAGCGCCAAGACCAGGGTCAGTATCCTGCGGCTTATTCCCTTCATTGCCTTCGTCTTCATAGCTTCTGCTCCTTCCGGGATTTTGCTTTCTTTGATCTATTATCTCATTTGTCTGTTACTCTAAGTGTTACTTTCGTGTTTTTCAAAAGAATAATTACCTACTTTAATCCCATTAAGCATTATATCATTTTTTGTAGACTTTTTCAACATTTCCCCCTTAATTTCATTTTGTTTTTTGTATTTAATGTTAATCCCCGGCCCACTTTAACCGTCCAATGAAATGCAGTTTACTAAGGCAGTTCAACTAAAAATCAATTGCCTCTTGTTTTTATTCGAAATTGAAATTATAATAGTATCGTTCAAATTTAGAACGGAAAAGGTGATTAATACTATGGAAAACAGGCCAAGCGGAAGAAAAAGAAACGTTACCGGCCAGGGCAAAGACATATATAAGCGCGGCGACGGTCTCGGCACGGGTCCCGTAGGCGACACCTCGGGCAGACCGGGCTCCAGCGGCAGGCAGAGCTATTCACAAAGCTCATCCGGTGAAACTACGAGAGCATCCGGAAAGTCGAGCCTTCTCTCGATAATAATCGTTGTTCTCGTCCTTCTCATCGGCGGAGGCGGCGGTGGCCTTCTCGGCCTTTTCGGCGGAGGCGACACCTCCACGAGCACCGCTTCAACCGGAATGAGCTCCGGACTCTCAAGCATCCTCGGAAGTCTCGGCGGCGGAAGCGTATCCACCGGCTGGGATGGCTCATCGAACACCGGAGCTTTGAATGAGAACGTTGCTTCCGGCGCAAGAGCAAAGCGCACCGAGATACTGGGCGGCGGCAACGATACCTTCACCATTATGGTATACATGTGCGGCACCGACCTTGAGTCGAAGAGCGGTATGGCCACCGCCGATCTCAAGGAAATGTATAACGCCACGATTTCCGACAAGGTGAACATCCTCGTATATACCGGCGGCTGCAAGAGCTGGCAGAACAGCCTGATATCCTCAAAGGTAAATCAGATCTACAAGGTCGAGAGCGGCGGTCTCCGCTGCCTCGTAGATAACGACGGTTCTGCCTCAATGACAAATCCGTCCACGCTCTCCGGCTTCATCAAGTGGGCTAACAAGAACTACCCCGCCAACAGAATGGCGCTGATATTCTGGGATCACGGCGGAGGAAGCATTTCGGGCTACGGCTACGATGAAAAGAACTCCTCCTCCGGTTCAATGAATCTCAAGGGCATCGGTCAGGCTCTCAAGGCCGGAGGCATTACCTATGACTTCATCGGCTTCGACGCCTGCCTTATGGCGACTGCGGAGACCGGACTCGTCCTTGCGGACTACGCGGACTATATGATAGCCTCCGAGGAGACCGAGCCCGGAGTCGGCTGGTACTACACCACCTGGCTCACCGAGCTCTCGAAAAACACCTCGATGCCCACCACGACGATAGGCAAGAACATCTGCGACAGCTTCGTTTCCGCCTGCAATCGGAGCTGCCCCGGTCAGAAGACCACCCTCTCCGTAGTCGATCTTGCCGAGCTTGAAGCTACGTTGCCCGCAAAGCTCAAGAGCTTTGCCTCCTCTACCTCCGCTCTTATTGACAACAAGCAGTACGAGGTCGTATCAAACGCAAGAACAAACTCGCGTGAGTTCGCCTCCTCCTCGAAGATAGATCAGGTCGACCTCGTCCATCTCGCGCTCAATATGGGTACGGACGAAGGCAAGCAGCTCGCGGACGCGGTTCGCAGCGCGGTCAAGTATAACGTGACCTCCTCCAGTATGACTAACGCCTACGGGCTCTCGATCTATTTCCCGTATCAGAAGCTCTCCAAAGTAAACAGCGCGGTGCAGACGATGGACGCTATCGGAATGGACGACGCATATACGGAGTGTATCCGCAAGTTTGCAAGCGTAGAAACCGGCGGTCAGGCGATCTCCGGCGGTGCAAGCTCCCCCCTCTCCTCCCTGCTCGGAACTTACTCATCGGCAGGAACTACCGCAGTGAACTTCTCGGATATCACGAGCTTGCTCTCCGGGCTTCTCGGCGGCGATACCAACGGCGTATCCGGTCTTTCCGGCCTTGCCTCCTCCTTCCTCGGAAAGGGGCTCGACGTTGACAGGGATTCCGCTTATCTTGCCGATCATCGTTTCGACCCCTCCGCTCTCGTTTGGAAAAACGGGCGCATCACTCTCCCCGAGGAGCAGTGGGCGCTTATAAACGATCTCGAGCTGAACGTTTTCTATGACGACGGCGCGGGTTATATCGATCTCGGTCTTGATAACGTATTTGAATTTGACGAAAGCGGCGCCCTGATCGGCGAATACGACGGCGCGTGGATAGCAATCAACGATCAGCCGGTTCCGTATTACAGGGAGAGCACCGTTAACGGAGTAAGCACGGGATACGTTCCCTGCTTCATAAACGGAGAACGCGCTGAGCTCATTCTTGTTCTCGGCGACAGGTTCTACGTTGCCGGCGCAAGGTATGATTACAGAAACGGCGAGACAGAAACCGTTGCAAAGAGCTTGGTCGAGCTCACAGTCGGTGACAGGATCGAATTTGTGTGCGATTACTACACCTATGACGGGATCTATTCCGACAGCTATCTCTACGGCGAGGAGATCGTTTACGACGGCAGCCTCACGGTCTCCGACGTTCTTATCCCTGACGCCTCAAGAGCCGTTGCGACTTACCGCTTTACCGATATCTACGGTCAGACCTACTGGACCGAGACCTTCTGATTATTGTTTGAGATAGACGAAAAGAGCTGAACGCAATCGTTCAGCTCTTTTTCATTTCCCATTCTTTGTTCTCTTTAAGCTTTTCATAAAGCCTTACGTAGCTCTCGTGGCGGGTCTTTTCTATCTTCCCCTCACGCACCGCGCCAATCACGGCGCAGCCCTGCTCCTTTACGTGGGAGCAGCCGATGAAGCGGCAGTCTTCGATGTACGGCGCAAAGTCGCGGAAGGCATACTGCAGGTCTTCCGCCTTTTTTAGCTCGGCAGACTCGGTGTCAAACGACGAGAAGCCCGGCGTGTCGGCTATGACAGCCCCATCCTTCGTATCGAAAAGCTCAACGTGGCGGGTCGTATGCTTACCGCGCCCAAGCTTCAGGCTCACGTCCGAAACGGCAAGCGAAAAGCTCTCGTCAAGGGCGTTCAAGAGGCTCGATTTGCCCACTCCTGAGTTCCCGGTAAAGGCGCATAGCTTTCCGCGAAGGATATCCTTCAGCTCGTCTATGCCCTCTCCGGTCTCAGCGCTGGTCTCTATCGCGGTAAAGCCCGCGTTCCTGTAGATCCGGGCAAACGAGCTCCCGATTATGAGATCGGATTTATTAACGAGTATTATCGGCTCAACCCCGTTATGCTCGGCAATCGCCGTCATTTTATCCACGAGGAACGGATCTGTGACCGGAATTGCGCGGGAGGCTATCACAACGAGAACGTCAAGATTTGCCACGGGCGGCCGGGAAAAGGAGTTCTTGCGCGGGAGTATGGAATCAACCACCCCGCTGTCTACTCCCAGCTCTGTATACTCCACCATATCGCCGACGAGAGGTGATACGCCCTCGTGCTTGAACTTTCCGCGCGCTCTGCATGGGATAAGCTTATCCCCGTCCTTCACGTAGTAAAAGCCGCTCAGCGCCTTGTATATTCTGCCCTGCGCCATTTATTCACCGCCGTCGCCGCCCTCAGTCTCGGGCTCTGGCTCTGGTTCTGGTTCTGGTTCCGGCTCCGGTTCGGGTTCAGGTTCCGGCTCGGGCTCCGGCTCCGGCTCGGGCTCCGGCTCGGGCTCCGGCTCGGGTTCCGGCTCAGGTTCAGGTTCCGGCTCAGGTTCCGGCTCAGGCTCAGGCGTCGGCTGTACGGGCTGAGGAAGCTGGGTGTCGTCCACGACCGGCTCCTTATCGGGGTCAGGCCCGAGGGAGATATAAATGGTCACGAGCTCGTGGATGGCGACTTCGGTCTCAGGCGGGATATCCTGATCTATAACGTAATCCTCCTCAACGTCGTCGCTGTAGAGGTATTCCTCTCTGTAACTTAGCTCAGCCGCCTCAAGCTGGCCTATCGCCACCTTCTTGTAAAGTCCCTTAAGGCTCGGAACCGATACAGGAACGTATTCCGGTCCGTCGCTCACCTGGATCCAAACCGTCATTCCCCGCGTAAGCTTTGAGTCTGCCTCCGGCACCTGCTCAAGCACCCTGCCCTTGGTGACCGTCTCCTCCGGTACTCTCTCTATCTCAAGAACGAGATCGTATTCAAGCTGTTCAAGGAGATTCTGCGCATCGCGGTAGTCCATATTAAGGACCTCCGGCATAAGGACGACTCTCGGCCCTGTAGATACGGTTAACATAATGTCAATCGTCCCGTTCTGCGGGCTGACCGTCCGTTCTGCGGACGGGTCCTGGCTGATGACCTTTCCGGCGGCTACGGTGTCGCTGTCCGTTTCCTTGATCGTGAAGCGGAAGAGAGAATAGTCGGGATTCTTTATGATTTCCTCCGCATCCTGATCCTTAAAATCGGGTATGCTTATGCGCTCGACCTTCGGCGAGAAGATATCAGAGAGCGGCCCGGTTATTAGGAAAACTGCGACTGCTGCAACGAACGCCACCGTGAGGAATATCCCGACGAACAGAGCCGTGCGGTTGGCCTTTTTCCTGTTTTTTCTATATTCCGCTTTCGTAGTGCGGTCACGTGAGACGGCGTTCCCGCTCTTTTTCTTTTCAAGCTGGCCGGGTATCTTCCTCGTGATGAGGCTTCCGCCGCTAACTATCGTTTTATCCATGCCGTCGTCCGTCTCGGGTACGGATGAATAGCTGAACTCGACGGACGGATTTTTTCTGAATTCCTCGAGGTCTGCCAAAAGAGCGTCGGCAGACGGATAGCGAAGGTCCATATTCGGCTCCATCGCGTGCATCGTTATTTGCGCGAGGCCGGTCGGAATATTCGGGTTTATCTCCTTTGGCTGGAGAGGTATCGAGCTTATGTGCTGGATGGCAACGGATACTGGAGAGTCGCCCTCGAAGGGAAGCCTGCTCGTAAGCATCTCGTACATAACGACGCCGAGGGAATAGATATCGCTCCTTGCGTCCACCTGACCGCCCTTAGCCTGCTCCGGGGAGATATAGTGCACGGAGCCGAGAGCCTCCTGAGTCAGTGTATTCTTGGTTGAGAGAAGCCTCGCTATGCCGAAGTCGGCGACCTTAACGCTGCCGTCGCGCAGGATCATTATATTATGCGGCTTTATGTCCCTGTGGATTATTCCCCTGGAATGGGCGTGGCTCAGCGCCTTCGTGATCTGCGTTGTGAAATGCAGAGCCTCCTTCCAGTTCAGTATCCCCTTTCGGTTTATATACTGCTTCAGGGTTATGCCGTCGATAAGCTCCATAACGATATAGTCGAGGTTATCCGTGTGGTTAACGTCGTAAACGGCGACTATATTCGGATGAGAAAGCATAGCTACCGCCTGGCTCTCCGCGTGGAACCTGCGGCGCAGGTCCTCGTTCTCCGCGAGATCAGCCTTGAGTATCTTTATGGCTACGAAGCGGTTTAGCCTGTGGCACCTTGCCTTGTACACGGTCGCCATACCGCCTGAACCTATCTTCTCCAGTATCTCATATCTGTTATCCAGAAATTTTCCGATATAATTATCTTCCATTTCGGTACCTCCCGTATTCGGGTTTTAGCAATAAGCTAAGCATTATATTCTGAGCGCGGCAACTGTCACGTTATCCGGAGCTCCCCGGGAAAGAGCAAGCTCCATAAGTCTCTCGCACGAGCGTCTTACGTCGTCTTCGCCCAAAACCGCGTCCCTTATCTCCTCGTCAAAAACTATATTTGTAAGTCCGTCCGACGCAAGCAGAACGGTGTCTCCCGGCCCGGCGGTTTCAATAAAAACGTCGCTCACGACGGTGGCCATAGTGCCGACTGCCCTCGTGATATAGTTTTTATTCGGGTGGTTGCGGGATTGCTCTCTCGTAATATCCCCGCGTTCCACCATATCCTCAACGAGGCTGTGATCCCGGGTTATCTGCCTTATCTCGCCGCCGGATATCAGATAAGCCCTGCTGTCACCCACGTTGATGACGGTGAGCTCGTTATCCCGCGCTATTGCAGCGACGAAGGTCGTGCCCATCCCGCTCATAGAGTCGTTCGACCTGCTGAGCTCGTATACCGCCGTATTGGCGGATACAACTGCGTCGCGCAGAATATCTCCGATATCGGCGCCCGGCTCTTCGGCAAGGCGGCGGACCGCCTCGCAGCGGAAGACCTTTATGGCAAGATCGCTCGCCACGTTGCCCGCCTTCGCTCCTCCCATACCGTCGCAGACGGCAAGGATGGCCGGGCTCTTGTCGCAGCTTATCCAGAAGGCGTCCTGGTTCTGCCTTCTTACCTTCCCTCTGTCAGTTATCCCGTAAGCTTCCATATACTTTCCTCATTCAGTCTGTAAGCTTTTTTCTTTTTCTCTTTTTCTGCGAAGCTGGCCGCAGGACGCGTTGATATCCGGCCCCAGCTTTCTTCTGACGGTTACGTTTACGCCGCGCTTTTCAAGGGCGGCGATAAAAGCCTTCAGGCTCTCGGGCGTGCTCGGCTTTAACGGGCTCTCCTCCACCTCGTTTAACGGTATCAGGTTTACGTGAGCCCCCATTCCGCCGATAAGCTTCGCAAGCCTTTCAGCGTGCTCGGGGGTATCGTTGACCCCCCTTATCATAGCGTATTCAAAGCTAATTCTTCTGCCCGTCGTATCGTAATACCTGCGACATGCGTCCATCAGCTTATCTACGCCGTATGCGCGGTTTACCGGCATTATCTTGCTTCTCGTCTCATCATCCGGCGCGTGGAGCGATACCGATAAAGTTAATTGTAAATTATGAGCCGCCAGTTTGTCAATCCCCTCTGTAAGCCCGCAGGTTGAGAGAGAAATGTGTCTCATACCGATATTCAGCCCGTTTTGGTCGTTGACAAGCCTTAAAAACCGGATCACGTTATCGAAATTATCAAGCGGCTCGCCTATACCCATCATTACGATGTTGGAAATTTTTAGTCCCGACTCGAGCTCCGAGAACATCACCTGGTCGAGTATCTCCGAAGGTCTCAGATTTCTGACCCTTCCTCCGATCGTCGAAGCGCAGAAGGCGCAGCCCATACGGCAGCCGACCTGACTTGAGACGCAGACCGTGTTACCGTGGTTATACCGCATCACGACGGACTCTACAGCGTTTCCGTCGCCAAGCTCCCAAAGAAATTTTACCGTTCCGTCGAGCGCGGACTCCTGCCTTCTCAGCACTTTCGGCGCGGTCAGGTAAAACTCGGCGTCAAGCCTCTCTCTCAGCGTCTTCGGGATGTTCTTCATCTCCTCAAATGAGGTGACGTCCTTCCAAAGCCATGAGTAAACCTGACCCGCTCTGAAGCCCGGCTCGCCCATAGCGGCAAGTCTCTCCTTCAGCTCTTCGGGAAAGAGGCTTTTTATATCGGTTTTCAGCTCATTTTCCTTCTCATTCTGCATATGAAAAACCCATCCGTTCCGTATTCAAACGGCAGTATCGTGCGCATCCCGCCGCTCTTTCCGAAGGGTCCCGGAAGTGAAAACGGCTCAAGCTCAAAATCTCTGTTCTCATTTAAAAAAGCGGATACGACCTTCTCATTTTCCTCTTTCAGTATCGTGCAGGTGGAGTAGAGAAGAACGCCGCCCTTTTTTACGTTCTCCGCTCCCGCTCTCAGTATCGAAAGCTGTATCTCTGGAAGTCGGCTTATCTCCTCCGGCCGCTTGTATCTTATCTCCGGCTTTTTCCTGATTACGCCTATACCGGAGCAGGGCACGTCCGTCAAAACGACGTCGCATTTTCCCAAAAACTCCGGCCCGGCTTCTCTCGCGTCGGCGGCCTCGGTCTCGATGATGCCGATCCCGAGCCGTTCCGCTCCCGTCTCGATCAGCCTTAGCTTCTTTTCGTGGATATCCCGCGATATTATTCTGCCCTTATCGCGCATCATTATCGCGGCGGCAAAGCTCTTTCCGCCCGGCGCGGCGCAGGTATC
Source organism: uncultured Eubacteriales bacterium (assembly GCA_900317385.1). Lineage (GTDB taxonomy): Bacteria > Bacillota > Clostridia > Oscillospirales > Oscillospiraceae > RUG626. The sequence goes on along the minus strand of ONGN01000030.1, from coordinate 10,840 downwards.
GAGAACGGTATCGCCCGGCTTTGGACCGGCGGCGCAAACGGCGAGGTAAGCGGAAACGTCCTGAACGTAGACCTCCCCGCGTTTGAACGCTTCAAGCTCCTCCACTCCGCCGCCGGAGAGGAAGCAGGCGTTATCCAAAAGTCCGGAGGGCTCAATTCCCTCTTCCTCAAGCTTCTCTGCGCGAAGGGTGTTCAGTATGAGGCTTACCCGCGCAGGCAAGTTATCGGCCCGGAGTATCTCCTCGCAGACGTCGGCGCCGTACTCATCGTTAAGCCTTTGAACGAGCCAAACGGGGTGGCTGTATTTTATTGAAAGCCTTTCGTTCTCACTCTCCGCCTTTATCTCCGGAAGCGCCTCAGGCTTTTCCGGGAGCTTTCTCAGTATCGCGTTCACGAGAGCCTTCGCCCTTTTGGGCGCAAGATCGACCGCCTCGGAAACGGCGGCGTGAGCCGGAACGCGGTCAAGAAACCAGAGCTGATAGGCTGACATTCTCAAAACGTCAAGCGTCTCACTGTCAAAATAGCTTTTCTTTCTATTTGAATAGAGCTCGATATAGTAATCGAGGAACGCCTCGTTTTCAAGCACCCCGCTCACTATTCTCAGTGCGAGGGCTGTTTCCCTTGCGGGCATATTCTCTGCCTTCGCGGTATTTGATTTGAGAGCACGAGCTCAGGCCTCGCCTGCCTTGTTCTGTAGGCCGAGAGCGCGATCTGCGCCGCCTTTCTCGCGCTTACGGGCATATCGGATGCCCTCTCAGATAATCGGCGGCCTTCATTCTCTTGCCGCCGGGAGCCTGAAGCTCCGTGATCGTAACTATCCCGTCAGCACAGGCGACGCCTATGCCCCTCTTATCAGCAGATACGATGCTCCCCGCCTCGGCGCCGGACTTACCCGGTGCGGTTACAGCGTCAAACACCTTGAATTTTACTCCGGCAAGCTCCGCCGTCGCAATAGGCCAGGGATCCATTCCGCGGATATGGGAGAGTATGAGTCTGCCCTCTTTGTTCCAATCTATTTCTGCAAGCTCCTTCGTGAGCGGCGGGGCGTAGGTCGCAAGCGCGTGATCCTGCGGAGTGCGCTGCGCCGTTCCGTTTTCAATGGAGCGCACGGTCTCGCGAAGGAGCTCAGCTCCGAGCTCCGCGAGCCTTATAAACAGAGCGCCCGAGGTCTCGCCCTCAAGTATCTCCGTTTTTTTCATCGCGATAATATCCCCGGCGTCCATCTCGGTCGCAAGGTACATCGCGGTAACGCCCGTCTCTTTCTCCCCGTTGATAACAGACCACTGTATCGGGGCGGCTCCCCTGTATTTTGGAAGGAGAGAGCCGTGGATATTGATCGTGCCGTATTTCGGATAGTTCAGAATGTCGTCCGGAATAAGCCTGCCGTACGCCACGACGGCTATGAGTTCCGGGTCAAGCTCACGGACTATGCCGAGCGCCGTTCCGTCTCTCAGCTTTCTAGGCTGGAATACGGGTGTTCCGTGCTCCTCGGCTAAGAGCTTCACGGGCGGCTTTTCCAAAATCTGCTTTCTGCCGACGGGCTTATCGGGTTGAGTAAATACCCCGACTATCTCGACTTCCTCCATCTCGTAAAGCGCGGAGAGCGAAGAAGCGGCAAAGTCAGGCGTGCCCATAAATAATATCTTCAAGGCGATATCACTCCGATTTTTTTGAATATTCCTCAAGCTCCTCTTCGGAGAGTATCCTCTCCGAGATCTCGGTAAAGAGGTGTCCGTCAAGATGGTCGATCTCGTGGCAGAAGCAGCGGGCTGTAAGCCCCGTGCCCTCTACCTCAAAGGTCTTGCCGTGCCTGTCCTGGGCGCGGACCTTAACGTAGTCCGGCCTTTTCACAAGGCCGTACACTCCGGGAACGGAGAGGCAGCCCTCGGGGCCCTCCTGACTTCCCGAGGTCTTGATTATCTCGGGGTTAATAAGCTCGATTATCTGCTCCTCGGGCGTTAGCTCCTCCTTTGAGGTGTCCATAACGAGGACGAGCCTGCGGAGAACGCCGACCTGAGGGGCGGCGAGCCCTACTCCGTCCGCGTTAATAAGCGTCTCGCGCATATCGTCAATAAGTATGTGGAGCCTCCGGTCAAAATCCGTAACGGGTCGGCTCTTTTTCAGAAGGAGGGCGTCGCCCTCCTCGCGAATGTTGCGAAGTGCCATATCGGTCTCCTTATCTCAGTACAGCGGGTCTGAGTCGGCGAATGCGACGAGGCCCCTGAACGTTTTGTCATTTGAAAATTCCTTCAGAACGTGGAACACGGTATCTCTGAGCTGCCTTGTGTTCCTGCAGGCAATCGTCAGCTTATACCTGTATCTGTTATTCACCTTTGCTATTCCGGCGGGCGACGGGCCGAGGACGACGGTCTCCCCGTCTCCCTCGAAGTAATGCCGCAGCGCCTCAAGTATGCTGACCGCTCCGCGAAGCACGAGAGCCTCGTCTACTCCGGATACGGTAACGGCGACGATATCCTTGATCGGCGGCGCCTTCATAACTTTGCGCAGCTCGATCTCGCGCTCGTAAAAGCCCGAGTAGTCCTGCCTTGCGGCAAGGCCGATTATCTCGTTATCCGGCGTAAAGGTCTGGATAACGGCTCTTCCGGTCTTCTCGCCGCGTCCCGACCTTCCTACGACCTGGGTTATAAGCGAAAACGTGCGTTCCCGCGCGCGGTAGTCGCCCGCGTAAAGGCTCGAATCCGCCGAAAGCACGCCGACGAGGGTCACGTTTTCAAAGTCGAGCCCCTTCGTCACCATCTGAGTGCCGATAAGAAACGGGATCTTTTCCTCCCGGAACTTTTGCAAAAGCTTCTCGTGCGAGCCGACCCGGGCAACGGTGTCTGCGTCCATCCTGACGATCTTTGTCTCCGGGAATATGCCTAAAAGCTCCTCCTCCGCCTTCTGCGTTCCCGCTCCGATAAACTTGAGCTTGCCGCCGCATTCCGGGCATCTGTCCGGAAGCGGCTGGGAATGCCCGCAGTAGTGGCAAAGGAGCCTGCGGCCAACGGAGTGATACGTCTTTGAAACGGAGCAGTTCGGGCAGGTAAAGGTATACCCGCACTCGCCGCATAAAACGGCGGAGTTTGCGCCCCTTCTGTTAAGAAAGAGTATCGTCTGCTCCCCGGCTTCAAGGTTCTTCTCCATCTCCCGGCGGAGCGTGGAGCTGTAAAGCCCGCCGTTTCCGCTTTTGAGCTCTGCGCGCATATCGGCGGTGATGACCTGCGGGAGCGGTCTTTTATTGAATCTGTCTCTCAGCTCGAAAAGGCGGTATTTGCCCTCCCTCGCGCTGTACATACTCTCCACGTCCGGAGTTGCCGAGCCGAGGACGAGAAGAGCCCCGTTTTTCACCGTGCGGAATTTAGCGACGTCTCTCGCGGAATACCTCGGCGAGTTTTCGGATTTATAAGTGTGCTCCTGCTCCTCGTCTATGCAGATAAGCCCGAGATCGGAGAGCGGGGCGAAAACGGCGGAGCGGGTGCCGATAACGACCTTTACGGCGCCGGATTTTATCCGCTTCCACTCGTCGTACCTCTCCCCGGCGGAAAGAGATGAGTGCAGCACGGCGACTGTATCGCCGAAGTGCGAGGAGAATACGCTGACGAACTGGGGTGTGAGCCCAATCTCGGGGACGAGGACTATTGCCGTCTTCCCTCGCCTTACGGCCTCCTTCGCCAGCATAATATAGATGAGCGTTTTGCCGCTTCCGGTCACCCCGTATAACAGGGCGGCCTCAGCCTTGCCGCTGTCCATAAGGCGCGCAAGCCCGTCGTAGACCTCGCGCTGATGCGGGTTGAGTTCAATCTCATCCGCCTCGGCATAGCTCTGCTTTACGGGTCTGCGATATGCCTCCCTAAGCTCAAGCGAAACGAGCTCCGCCTTTACGAGAGCGTTCACCGACTGGCGCGAAGCCCCGGTAAATTCGAGGACGTCCGCTATTCCCGCCTCGCCTATCGCGGCGAGGAGCTTCAGTATCTCGGACTGCATTGGAGCGCGGAGCCTTTTCTGCGCGGCGATGGCAAGAGCGTCCTCGGCGGGAACGGCGAGAGAAACGTAAGTCTCGGTCTTGTCGCCTATTTTCCGCTTTCCGTCCTTAATATAAAGGCCGGACGGGATCATTACGCGCGCCGCCTCGTAAGCGGTGCAGAAAAAGCGGTCGCGCATCCAGAGAGCGAGCTTTATCTGCTCTCCCGTCAGAACGGGCGTTTCGTCAAGAACGGCCTCGATCGCCTTGAGCTCCCGCTCGTCCTCCTCCTCACAACATTCGAGGATGAAGCCCTCAGCCCGCTTGTTTCCCTTGCCGAAGGGCACGGTAACGCGGGAGCCGGGTCTTGCGGTCTCGACGAGGTTTTCGGGGACAAGATAGGAGTACGGGCGGTCTATCGTATAGATCGCGGCGGAAACGGCAACCTTTGCGATCGTTCTCTTGTTCAATCCAAATTCACCTGACGCTCGGCGAAGTGACCCTTCCGGCGGCGATATCGCGGACGGCGAGAGTTACGGCCTTGTCGTCAAGAATGGTCCCGCTCTCCTCCGCCTCGGCGGAGATTTGCCTTGCGCGCTTGGCTATCACGTTGACGAGAAGATAGCGGCTGTTTACGTTTTTAAGAAGCTCGGGTACGGTCGGATAAAGTAACATTTATAGTTCCCTCTTTCGTGGTTGATTGGAGTAAACGATGATTAATTCCGCGAGAGCGAATTGCGAGGATTTTTTTGTCGCAGCGAAGGCGAAAAATCGCAGGAATACTTTGTGTATTTCAAGATTTTGAGACAAAGCTGCGGCGGAAAAAGACCGCAAGGCGCCGAAGAGGCATTTAATCATCGTTTATTTATTTCCTGCGTCTTATTTTGCGCATGGTTTTCAGTATCTCGCCGGCGGCGCGGCTTACATCGTCGTTAACGACGATATAGTCGTATCTCCCGCTCTCCGCCATCTCGCGCTCGGCCTGGTCGAGCCTTGACCTTATTTTTTCGTCGGTCTCAGTGCCTCTGCCGCGCAGACGTCTTTCAAGCTCCTCAAGCGAGGGCGGCATTATGAAAAACGAAACGGCCTCGGGCATCTTCTCCTTCACCTGAGCGGCGCCCTGCACCTCGATATCGAGGACGACGTCGCTTCCCTCGCTGAGCATGGCCTCAACGGGCTTTCTCGGAGTTCCGTAATAATTCGATACGTATTTGGCGTGCTCCAAAAGCTCGCCCTCGGCTATCAGCCTTTCAAATTCTTCCCGCGTGATGAAGAAATAATCCTTTCCGTCCTTTTCTCCCTCTCTCGGGCCCCTCGTAGTAGCCGATACGGAGAAGAAAATATTGCGTCTGTGGGCGAAAACTTCTCTCAGCACGGTGCTCTTGCCGCAGCCGGAAGGTCCGGATACGATATAAAGCTTACCCCTCTTCATATTCTTCTTCCTCCTCTGGTCTGTCTGCCGCCTTATCTCCGGTTATCCTCGCGGAAACGGTCTCGGGAGTTAGGGCCGACAGGACGAGATGACCGCTGTCAGTCAAAATCACCGCCCTCGTCCTTCTTCCGTAAGTCGCGTCGACGAGGTCTCCCCTCTCGCGGCTGTCGGATATCATTCTTTTTACCGGCGCGGAATCTGGGCTTATAACGGCGATGATCCTCGCGGCGTTCACCATATTTCCGAATCCAATGTTTGCAAGCCTCACGGGAAAGCCACCTCACTCGATATTCTGGATCTGCTCTCTTATCTTCTCGATCTCGCTCTTTATGTCCACAACTGTATGCTGAAGCTCAAGATCGTTGCACTTTGAGCCGATCGTATTCGCCTCGCGGTTAAATTCCTGGATAAGGAAGTCGAGCTTTCTTCCCACGGGCTCCTTTGCCTCCATAAGGGAGCGGAGCTGGGATATATGGCTTCTCAGCCTTACGGTCTCCTCGGCTACAGCCGTCTTATCCGCGAAGATCGCGGCCTCGGTCAGTATCCTCTGCTCGTCGATCTGTACGCTGTCGAGCGCCTCGCGCATACGTTTTAATAGCTTTTCCCTGTACTCGGCAACGGTAGCCGGGCTGCGCTCCTCGACGATTCCAACCATTCTCTCTATCTCGCAGGCTCTTGAGAGCACGTCTGCCCTGAGCTTTTCGCCCTCGGTAACGCGCATGGCGTTGAAATCGGAAAGCGCCGCTTTTAGTATCTCCACGAGGTCATTCCCGAGAACGTCCATATCCGTCTCCTCCTTGGAAACGGTCAAAACGTCCGGCATTCTCGCGAGGCTCAAGGCGGTGAGATCGTTTGCGATCTTGTACCTTACGGAGAGGGCGTTCACCGCGGCCACGTAGGCGTCCGCCACGGACTCGTTTACGCTTATAAGCACGTCGTCTGCCTCGCTTGAGTCGATCGTTACGAAAACGTCAACCTTGCCCCTTGAGATAGCCTTCTGCACCTCCGCCTTTATCCTATCCTCAAGGGCGGTATAAACTCGCGGAATGCGGACGCTGCAGTCGAGAAATCTGTTATTAACGCTGCGAAGCTCGACCGTGATCTTGAGCTTTCCGGAAGCGCCCGAGGCGCTGCCGTAGCCCGTCATGCTTTTGATCATATTTATGACCATTCCTTTCAGTAAAGTTCAAGGCACAAAATGACCATGAAACGGAATGGTCATATATGCCATGTTTTTCGGTTGCCGCGCAGCGGCGGGAAAACGGCTTCGATCTCCAATAAGGTTGAAACTTGTTTCAACCTTATTTCCCTCTTTTCATATGTGGGGCTATCCTTGAAATATAAAAGCCGATGGCTCGTGTAACGCCGATATCGAAAACTATGAAGACCGCGTTCAGTATCAGGTAAATCACCGGTACCGCCGCGTCGAAGGTAAAGAAAACGATATTAAAAACGTATATAAGAACGGTGACGGCCGCGTTGAGGGATATAAGCTTTACCGCCCACTCGATAGGCTTCAGTTTGATTCTCTCGGCAAAGAGCTTCATAACGGGATACCAGCCGAAGAACACTGCATAGATTATCGCCCCGGTCTTAGTCGGCAGGATAAGAAAGCTCAAAACGGCGGTGACGATAAACGCTGCAATACCGCCGCCCGCGCCGGACTCAACAACGGCGGCGACGCCGCACAGAGAAGCGAGCGCCAAAAAGCCGAGCTGCCCCGTAGGCAGAACGGACGATAGATATTCGAAAACCGTTCCGAGAGCTGAGAGCACCGCGAGGTACGCAAGAGTGCGAGTTTTCATTCTCATATCATCTCATGCAGCGGCAGAGCATATTTGCGCACATCATGGCGGTGCATACGTCGCACATATCGCTGCCCCCCGTCGTCGGAGTTGAATAGGTGCTTCTGTAGGGATAGCCGCCCCGGTTTACCATATTATAGGCCTGAGCGTATTCCGCGTTCGTCGGCTCCATAGTCGCCGCCGTCTGGAAATACCCGGCAGCCTCGTCAAACCAGCCGCGCTTATAGTAGACGCTGCCCATAAGGAAATGCCATTCAGCGCTTCTGTTCTGCTCGGCTCTGAGAAGTGACTCCGCTCTCCCAAGGTCGCCGGAATTAATCGCCATCCTTATCTCGTTATACTGCGTTGAGCTTCCCGCGCCGGAACCGTAGCCCTGGCTCTGCTCGCCGCTGTTCTGCCCGTAGGAAGAGTAGCCCGAGGAAGCTGAGGATCGCTGCTTCTGAACGGTGTCGTAAGCCTCGTTTATCTCCTTCATCTTCTCCTCGGCAAGGTCAGAGAGGGGGTTATCGTGATAGTTATCCGGATGGTATTTCCTTACAAGCTCGCGATACGCCTTTTTTACCTCCGCGTCGGACGCGTTGCGCGAAACGCCGAGCACCTCGTATGGATCTCTCATATCGTATCTCCGTTTTCTTTAAGCATTTCCCGTCTCGGAAGCCGGGCGGGCTTTGCGCTGTACGTTCCCTCAAGCACCGCAGATATCATTTTCGGTATTCCGAGATACACCGTATTTTTAATTATGCCCGTCCAGTAGCTCTCGCTTAAAAGCTCCACGTCAGCCATCAGCACACCGGCCGAGGCCTCGAGGGTGAGCCTTACCGCCTCCGTCACGTTCTTTTCGCAGGGAAGCGACGAAACTCCGTACCGCGCGGCGACGGGATTATATCGGCCGCAATCAAGGTCTTCCTTCAAATCGTTGTAGGCGTCGGCTATGTATATTATTCTGCCCAGATGGTAAAGCATATGATTCTTCACTCTGTCATTCGAGGCTGACGCAAGGAGCAAAGCGAATTTATCGGCGCTGCGGTCAAGGCTTAGCTCGCCCTCGCTCTCAAGCTCATTAAGCTCGCCGAGCCGAAGCTTTACCTCGGAATCGAACTCGGGATAGAGCCTCGACGCCTTTCGGTACGCTCCTTTTAGAAAAGTCTTCCCCAGCTTTGCCTTCGTTCTCTTGCCGCCCTTTTCGTCGCTCACGTCGTCGATGAGCTTGTCGTAAGCTAGTATAACGCTGAGGCCGGAGGCGCGGGTCAGTGCGTCAGAGCGGCAGCAGACGCATTTCGGTCTGAGCGGAGATACCGGGCAGCGGCGCATTTTCAGCTCCGGCGGCTCCGTACCCTCGTAAAGCAGCATAAAGAGGAATACAAAATCGTAGTTTAATATAAAGCGGGAAGCGGTGCCGAACGAACGCTGAAGCTCGTGGCACGTTCCGCAGTATGCAGCTCTGAATCGGGAAAACTCCCTCATCGTGAGCTCGCTCAGCTCAGGCTTTACGTAACCGAACATCAGTTAAAATCGGAAAGCGACGAGCTTTGTCCCTCGTCCGGTTCCTCCGGCTCTTCGGGCAGCAGCTCTATCTCAACCGTTATCGTATAATCGCCGATAACGTCCACCTTATCAAAGCCGAGCACCGTGACCGAGGCAATGATATCGAACTGTCCCGTTGCCGCGCCCTGCTCCGCAAGGCTTGCGGTGACCTTGATATCGTCGGGACTTACCGCATTAAGATCCTCCAGCGTTCCGCGGAGCACGATTGCGCCCTGTCCGAGCACCGTAACGCCATAGCCCTCGGTAACGTCCGTAAAGTTGATATTTGAAACGGCAAAGCTTCTCGTATCAAGGCCGATGACCTCCCAAGTTACCGTCGCCGTAGTATCTCCGGAGACGATGCTGCATCCCTCGGGCGGTATTATGCCGAAGGTCTGAGTGCCCGTGAGACCGAGCTTCGTGGTGTTAACCGTTCCGAGCTGGATGGCGTCCATCGTCGAAAGGATCTCCGCCTCGCCGTAAACCGTAACGGTCTGAGGCTCGATAATGAAGGTGGTATTCTCCTCGGAATTTGACTTGCCGTAGATCTTGTCCACGTACAGCGGAAGCTCCTTCTCCATTACCACCGGCAGCGTGACCGTGACCGTAGACTGGCTGAGGGTAAGTCCCTCCTTGCTGACCTCGTTTCCATCACCGTCGATAAGCGCAACCTCGCATTCAGCGGTCACAGAGCTTGTGACCTCGTCCCTCTGGAAATACACGGAGGCGTAGGAAATGCTCTCGACCTCCGCCTGAGGTCCTGAGACAGTTATCGTCTGAGTTGAATACTCAAGGCTTCTCGCCCTGAAGTTTTCGGGCAGCACTACGTCGTACGTACCTTTAACCTGTATATTGCGGCTTATGGATTTTTCCACCGTTACGGTAACGGTTGAATAATTAGCCCGGTTTTCCGAAATACCGCTCGAGGAAATGTAATTTGCGTAATCAAGAGTATAGTTGAGCTGATAGGTTCCGGGGCTTGAAGCGTGCTTCGTAACTATCTCTGAAAGGTCGACGGTTGCCGAAATGTTCTCGTTTGTAAGCCTCGTCACGGCGTTCCACTTGCCGGAAAAGCTTATATTCAGCGTTCTCGTGTTCACGTCGACGAGCAGCAGATTGTTTGACGCCAGGGTGTCTTCTCCGATAAAGGTTATCGGTATATTTGTAACGCTCTGCTCCACCTCGGGATTTTCAACCAGGGTGATGTAAGACCATATCGCGATGGACGCAATGATAGAGAATATTATGTAAAGCGCAAGCGTTCCGCCGCTTCTCTTCTGCTCCTTTTTGTTTTTATTATTCATGGCTCAATCCTCCGCGTTTTTCCGGCTTCTGAGCTTTGAAAGAATGCTCTTCTTCTCGGTCTCTTCGGGCATTAGCTCAGCTCTGATAAGCTTCTCAAGAGTATCCGGCTTAAGGCCTCTTCTGAGCATTCCCTCCGTGGCGACCGAGATATCGCCCGTCTCCTCGGACACGATAACGACGACGGCGTCGGATTTTTCGCTCATTCCGATGCCCGCCCTGTGACGCATTCCGAGGGCGCTCGAAATGTTGCTGTTAGCTGAAAGCGGAAGCATGCAGGCTGCCCCGGCTATTCGCCCGTCCCTTATGATCACGGCGCCGTCGTGCAGGGGCGCCTTATTGTAAAATATGTTCTTCAAAAGCTCAACGGCGGGCGCGGCGTCGACGATAGTACCCGTTTTGATGTAAGCGTCGAGATTGTTACTGCGCTCGAAAACTATAAGGGCGCCGGTGCGGCTGTCCGACATATCGGAGCAGGCAAGCACGGTCTGAGTTATCGCGCTCTCAAGATTGCCGACCGGCTGCTTTCCGGAGAGGAGCACGGAAAGCTTGGAATTTCCCATCTGCTCCAGGATTCTTCTGATCTCCGGCTGGAAAACGACAATCAGCGCAAAGATTCCCATCTCAAAGGCGCGGCTTAAAAGATAGCTGACGACCGAGAGATGCAGAACGCTCGAGAGCCAGGTGGCGGCTATCAGCAGGACGATGCCCTTTATCAGGCTTGCGGAATTTGTCTTTCTTACAAAGGTCAGCAGCTTATAAATAAGGAAGGCTATGATCGCCATATCGAGGATGTCCTTCTCCGACATCGAGAAGT
>ONGN01000067.1 GCA_900317385.1 uncultured Eubacteriales bacterium | reverse complement strand
CCTCGGCGGAGCCTTCGGGCGCACCGCCGTTATAACCGGGCCGAATATGGCGGGAAAATCCACCTATATGCGGCAGACAGCCCTCATCGTGCTGATGGCGCAGATGGGCTCCTTCGTGCCCGCGAAGAGCGCGAGCATAGGCATAGTCGACCGGGTGTTCACCCGCATCGGCGCATCTGACGACCTCTCCGCCGGGCGCTCCACCTTTATGGTAGAGATGACGGAGGTTGCGAATATCTTAAAGAACGCGACGGCCCGCTCCCTCCTCATTCTCGACGAGATAGGCCGCGGCACCTCGACCTACGACGGAATGGCGATAGCCCGCGCCCTCGGCGCGAAAACTATGTTCGCCACGCATTATCACGAGCTCACCGCCCTCGAGGGCGAGGTGGACGGAGTGAAAAACTACAACATAACGGCGAAAAAGCGCGGCGGGTCGATAATCTTCCTCCGCAAAATAGTGCCCGGCGGGGCCGACGATTCCTACGGGATCGAGGTCGCCGGACTTGCGGGAGTGCCCGCCCCGGTGATAAAGAGGGCAAATCAGGTGCTCTCAGACCTCGTATCGGGCGCGGCTCCCGCGGGAAAGGCCGTCCGCGTCGAAGCGGCGGAGGATCAGTTCTCGCTCGGCTCCATCGCCGAGGCCGAGGCGCTCGACGCCCTTAAAAATACCGACCTCAACACGATAACGCCCATCGAGGCGATGAATCTTCTCTACACGCTTAAAAAGAAGGTGACCGAATAATGAAGAAGGGCTTTCCCTTCCCGATGTCAAAACCGGAATCCATAGTCGGCTGGGTGTGGGCCTTCGTCCACGTCTTCGCCCTCTCCTATATCCTCTACGCCCTTTACACCTACGTGCTCGCAGATATGGGCGTCAAGTACACCGACGCGAGCTTCAACCTCGTATACTACGCGGTGAGCTTCGTATTCCTCCTCGTCTTCCTATTCAACTATCTCAGAACGTCCTTCCGTCATCTGACCTCGAACTTCGTCGACGCCCTCTCGAGCATAGCGATATACTATTTCATTTACCGCCTCTCGATGTACCTCATCTCCCTTCTGCTCTCCCTCGTATATCCCGAGATATCGAACCCGAATCAGGAGAGCATAAACGAGCTCGTTAAGCTCAATAAGAATATGATGATCGTGGTCTCCGTCCTGCTCGCCCCCTTCGTTGAGGAGGTCATATTCCGCGGGGTAGTGTTCGGCACGATAAGGAAGAAGAACACGCTGATCGCCTATATCGTCTCATCCCTCTTCTTCGCCTTCTACCACGAGTGGCAGTTTTTCCTCACCGGCTTCTCCTGGAGCCTTCTCATCACGACCCTCACCTATATCCCCGCCGGTATCTGCCTTGCCCGCACCTACGAGAGGAGCAAGACCATCTGGGCGCCGATATTCCTGCATATGATACTCAATTTCGTATCGGTAACGGTCCAGTTCGGGCTGTGAAAAGCAACTGAAACCCGTCGCCGGATCCGGCGGAGGCATGCAGGCATGCCTCCCTGCGACGCTGAACTAAACGCTTTTTAATTTCCCGTAGGGAGCGATGCCCACATCGCTCCGTCGATGACCAAAAACGCATAAGCAAAAAGCCCTCCCTTATCGGGAAGGCTTTTCGTTTATATTCGGTTATCAGTCTCCGAAGAACTTGTCGTGGACGGCCTGGACGGCTCTGTCCGCGTCCTCCTCGTTTACGAGGACGGAGACCTTGATCTCGCTCGTGGAGATCATATCGATGTTGATCTTTCTCGAGGCGAGGGCGTCGAACATCTTGGCGGCGATGCCGCTCGTGAGCATCATGCCCGCTCCGACGATGCTGACCTTTGCGACGTGCTTATCCACGTCGAGGCCGGAAAAGCCGAGCTCGTCGATGTTGGCCTCAAGAACGTCGCAGGCGAGATCGGCGTCCGCCCTCGCGACGGTGAAGGTTATGTTCTGGATCCCGTCTCTGCCGAGACTCTGAAGGATGATATCGACGTTGATATTCTCTTTTGCGAGGCATCTGAACGTCCTGAACGCCATACCGGGTATATCCTGCATACCGATAAGGGTTATACGCGCTACGTTAACGTCCTTTGCCACTCCGCTGACTTCAGCCTGTTCCAATTTATTTACCCCCCTGACTTTTGTTCCGGGCAGTCTCTCATAGCTTGAGAGCACCTCTAAATCCACGTTGTACCGCTTTGCCATCTCGACCGAGCGGTTGTGCAGCACCTTCGCGCCCATGCTGGCAAGCTCCAGCATCTCATCGAAGGTTATCTCGTCCAGCTTCTTCGCGCCCTTGACCTTGTTCGGGTCGGCGGTGTAGACCCCGTCCACGTCCGTGTAGATCTGGCAGAGGTCCGCGTGCATCGCGGCCGCTATGGCTACGGCGCTGGTGTCCGAGCCGCCTCTTCCGAGGGTCGTGATATCGTCGTACTTGTTCACGCCCTGGAAGCCCGTCACGAGTACGACGCGCCTTGCGTCGAGCTCGCGGCGTATCCTCTCCTGCCCCACGCTCTTAATAGCGGCGTTTGAGTAGTTTGAGTTCGTTTTGAAATCCACCTGCCAGCCGGTAAGGCTTACGGCGGGTATGCCCATCGCCTGAAGCGTCATCGCGCAGAGGGCGACGGATTGCTGCTCGCCCGTTGAGAGGAGCATATCCATCTCTCTCTTCGAGGGATTCGGGTTATATTCCTTTGCCATCGCGATAAGCTTATCCGTCGTCTTTCCCTGGGCGGAGAGGACGACGACAACGTCGTTCCCGGCGTTATACGACTCTGCGATGATCCCGGCTACGCGCCTGACCTTCTCGGGATCGGCTACGGAGCTTCCTCCGAACTTTTGAACGATCAATGCCATTTATCATGCCTCCATTTGGAGCTAAAAATACGTTATATATTATGCCCGGCCTGTTTTGTTGTTCCCTCAGTCGAGTATCGGGAAAAGGCTCCTCACGTCAAAGCCGCGAAGCTTTTCGTCGAGCTCGCGCCGCGTCATAACGGGCGTTGCGAATGCGTACTCGTCCGGTCCCGCTCCCGGGTACTCGCCCGGATAGCTTATCAGCCTGAGATTGCCGAAGGCCGTTCCTATCTCGCGAAGGCCGGAGCCCGTGCGGACGTACCAGCGCATCGGCTGATCCATAAAGTCGGCAAGGTAGTCCTCTTCGGAATCGTCCCAGCCTATATACTTTCTCGCCTTTCTGTGCTTCGCGGCGTCGATAACGTCGGCTACTACGGCGCTCGCCGTCGGCCTCTTGCCGGCGCCCGCCCCGTAGAACATAGCCTCACCGAGGGCGTTTCCGTGCACCACGATGCCGTTCATGACCCCGTCCACGTTGGAAAGAAGGCTCGTTTTCGATATGAGATGCGGGGAGACGTAGGCGTTCACCCTGCCGTCCGGAAGGCGGTGCGCCCTGCCGAGGAGCTTAAGCTTGTAACCGAGGCGGCGCGCGTACTCAACGTCGTTTGCCGTTACGCCCGAGATGCCCCTTACGCTTATCTTATCGGGATCGACGTTCTTGCCGAAGGCGAGGTCGGCGAGGATGCATATCTTTCTCGCAGCGTCGTACCCCTCGATATCGGCCGTCGGATCCTGCTCGGCGTAGCCCCTGCGCTGCGCCTCTTTTAATGCGTCCTCAAAAGCCGCCCCGTCCTGCACCATACTGGTGAGGATATAGTTCGTGGTACCGTTCAGTATCCCGTACACCTCGTCGAGCTCGTTTGCCGTGAGGCACTGGGTCATGGGCCGGATTATCGGTATGCCGCCGCCGACGCTCGCCTCGAAGAGGTAGTTTACGTTCTTTTCCTTCGCTATCGCCAAAAGCTCATGTCCGTGGGAGGCGACGAGCTCCTTATTCGAGGTGACGACGCTCTTTCCCGCGAGGAGAGCCCGCCTCGTGTAATCGTAGGCCACGCGGCAGCCGCCGATGGTCTCGACCACTATCGTGACCTCGGGATCGTTCTCAACGAGGGAGAAGTCCTTCGTCATCAGTCCGGCAAATGGACTGTCGGGGAAATCCCTGATATCCACGATATACTTTACCGATATCTCCTCGGCCGCGTTATGCGCGATAGACTCGTGATTTTCGCTTATGACCTCGCAGACGCCGCTTCCCACGGTCCCGAAGCCGAGCACGGCAATTTTTGCCATCGTATCACTCCCTTCCCCAAATGACACATTTTGATTAATATTACCATAACCCCGCCCGCTTCGCAACGGGAAATTTGATAAATAACTAAATAAATTTGCCGCTTTAAACGGCAAAATCACAACATTCGCCAAAACCTCCTCAAAAGCCCTTTCTTTTACTCTTGTAAAAACTTTAGTCAAAGTGTATATTTTTATACTGAGGTGAGAAAATGGTTGTTGAAGTCAAAAGCCGCGAAAATCCGATGTCGATCCGCTCGAAGAACGCGCTCGGCACGGCGCTTTTAAAGCTTATGATCTCGCGCGAGCTGGAGGATATCTCCATTCAGGATATAACGAAAAAGGCGGGACTTTCCCGCCAGACCTTCTATACCAATTTCAGGGAGAAGGAGGATATCCTCGTCTATCTCGTCGGCGGGCTTTTCGGGCGATACAGGGACAGGCTCGAGGAGGCAAGGCCGGAGGCGGACGGCTTTTTAATAGATTACTTTATGTTCTGGGGCGAGAGCCGCGATTTTCTCTCCCTGCTCTTCCGGCGCGGAAAGGGCGGGATTTTCCAGGAGGCCAACCGCCATTTCTTCGAGGCGGGCGGGCTTCCGAAGGGGCTCATATCCTCCGACGGCGACGATGAGCCCTACGTTCGCGCCGGGCTCGCCGGAATGACCTACGAGCTTCTTTACATATGGATGACCCGCGACCTCGGTCTCTCGGTCTCCGCACTGCGCGCTCTCGCCTCCCGCATTTTGTCAGGCGAGCTTTTCCGCGAATAAAGCGGGAGCGATACGGAATACTATCTCCGAAACGAGAAAAAAGTTTCAGATTTTCGGAGGTAAGAAATGAAAAAGCTCATTATAACGGCTCTGTGCCTTGTCTGCGCTCTCGGCCTTGGCGCCTGCTCCGATACCGCCGACGCGGGCGATACCACGAAGGACGGCGTTATCGGCGACGGCTTCCGCGACGACCTGAACGATATGAGAGACGGTCTTGAGGATATGCTCGACGGCACTGACGGCAGAAACGGCAACTACGGCACCTATGGTACTAACGGTACTAACGGTACTAACGGTACTACCAACGGCAACGTGAATGGCACCACTAACGGCACTAACGGCACGATGGGCGGCGCAAATAACGGCGCCGCAGGCGGCAGCACCGGAATGAACGGAGCCGGAAACGGAAACGGCTAAAGAAAAAGCGACCCGGCGGGGTGATTTTTTTCACCCCCTCCGGGCCGTTTTTTTGTGAGTTAAACCCCCTCCAAGAGCTCAATCAGCCCCTCGGGCGTGACCGCGTCCGTCATATTGAGCCGCTTCATGGCGTAAAGGCTCTGCGGAAGCCCCTTCACTATCTCGGCTATCCCGTCCTCCACGCTCACCGTGGCGCGGACGCCCGCAGTAGTCAGCGCCCACTGGGCGAGGGTATCGTATTTCCCGCTCGGGAAGGAGAGCGTATCGGGCCTTTTACCGGTCTCGCGCTCAATCTCATCCGCGCTTTTTTTAAAGTCAGCCCTAACGGCGGCGACGTAGGCTTCCTCTGCCTCGTCCGGGAAGCGGAGGATATTCTCCCGCGCTCTGCCCGCCTCGAAGGGCGCCCACCGGTGCATATCGAAGGTGTGGCTTCCTATCTCGACAAGTCCGGAATCGACCATCTCCCGCGCCTCGTCCCAGCCGAAGTGCGGGGTAATCGGAAACTCGGTATCCTTATAATGCTCCGTACTTCCCACGGAGACGCCGATAACGAATACCGTCGCCTTCATGCCGTACTCTTCCAGTATCGGGAAGGCCCGCGAGTAGTTCGACATATACCCGTCGTCAAAGGTTATCACAACGGGCTTTTCGGGAAGGGGCGTTCCGTAATTAACGTAAGATTCGAGGTCGGAGAAGAAAACGGAGGTGTACCCCATTTCGCTGAGCGCCGCCATCTGGGCGCGGAAGGCCTCCTCGCTTATCTCCGTATCCCCGTTTCCGGTGTCGGTGATATGGTGGTAGGTCAAAATCGGCACCTTTGCGGAGTTATCCGCCGGCTCGCCGGAGGCGGAGTACATCGCGGCGACGGCACCAGGCACGTTATCCTTCGTAACGAGTCTTCCGAAGTCGGCGGGGATATATTCGCTCTCTTCGCCGAACATACGCATAACGGCCCAGCGGCCCACGTTATTGCGGAAATGGGTCGCGTCGTAAAAATACCTCGGCTCGAAGCTCACCGAGCTCATCGTAAAGTCCCAGAAATCCGTGACCTCGGCAAGGCTTTCGTAAAAATGCTCGACCTCGTCTCTTGAAAAGTCGTTGAAATAGTCCCAGTACACGGGTGCGGAGACGACGGCGAAGCTTATCCCGCGCTCTAAGCAGAGGTCGCGGATATCAGAAAGGCACTTCATCGTCTCGTCCGTCGCCTGCATAACGGGGCTTGATACCGGGTAATCGGCAAAGGCGGGGTAGGCCCTGTAATAATCCTCAAGGCTCCCGATGGGCTCTACGTCCCTCGCCCTCTTGTCGTAAAAGCCCGTCTCAACGTTGAAAACGTCGAAGGGCTGGGAGAGAAGGGTATCCGCTGCCCTGTCCTTTATCTTCTGGACGGCGTAATTCGGGTTTAAGAAAACGTAATCCGCGTAATACGACAGAGGCGACCTGCCGCTTATCTTTGCCGGGAGGCGGGAGGAAAGGCTGTCCTCGCCCTGACCGATTTTCAAGCCGTTGTCGATATACACGTTCACAACGAGGTTTTTGACCTCGTAGTTATCCGCGATATAGTAAACCATATCGCGCACGTCCTGCATATCCGCCCCGTACATTATAAGATTATAGAAGCTCGCCCCGTAGTATTCGTTCAGAAGCTCGGTGGAATATGAGCTCGTTGAGGAGCAGCCGATGATATAGGAATCGTATTTTTCGTGTTCCCTGTCGAGGTAGGCTATCTTGCCGATTCTCGGGTTCTGCGTTTCGCTGTAAGAGTCCCAGTGAAATATCGGGTCGCCGAACACCCCGAAGGGATCGACTAAGACGTTGAAGGCGAGGATCAGAAGGGCAAAAACGGCAGCGGTTATGAAGAACGCCGCCGTCCATTTTTTCGCTGTCATATTCCCCTCCTTTTAAAACTGGGCGTAGATAAACGAGCTCGCGGTATAGTCCCCGCTCAGAAGGGCGGCGACAACGATTATCGCGAGGGGCAGAGCCATGCATACCCATTGTACAAAGCCGCTTTTTTTCGCGAGGGCGAGGCGGACGTCCGTTCCCCTCTCCTCGATAAGCTCGACTGCGTTTATAAGTATCACGCCGGCGGCGACGACGATAAGATCGAGCCCCGTCATGCCGAGGGACTGAATGACGCCGGAAAAAAGCGCGGAAAGGTGGAAATCCGCCACGGTGCGCTTTAGCATAACGAGCGCCATCTTCGCCCGATGAATACGATGAGCATCGTCCTTCCCATCGCAAAGGCGGAAAACCAGCGGGTCTTCGGCCCGATCTTAAGGCGGGTCCTGAGCTTTTCAAAGGCGGGCGCCATAAGAAGCCCCGAGGTTATGAGAAGCCCGTTATAAAGGCCGAAGGCGATATAGGTGTAGTTCGCCCCGTGCCATATTCCGACGAGGAAGTAGATTATAAACGTGGCGAGCGAGGTCGGGATTATGCGCCCGAGGGTGCCGCCCACGTGCTTCCTCGTGAATTTGCCTATCCTGTTAAAGAGCTTCGTAAACGTGAGGGGGTAGAAAACGTAGTCCCTCAGCCACGCGCCGAGGCTAATGTGCCAGCGTCTCCAATAATCCGTGAGCGTTTTCGCGAAGATCGGACGCTTGAAATTCTCCGCCATATCTATGCCGAAGCATTTCGCCGCCCCCCGCGCGATATCGACGCCGCCGGAGAAGTCGCAGTAGAGCTGGACGCAGTACATTAAAACGGCGAAGGCGATGACCGCCCCGTCGTAAGCGCCGCCGTTTGAATAGACCTTCGCGACGATAACGCCCGCCCGCTCGGCGATAACGAGCTTTTTGATAAGTCCCCACATTGAAAGCTGGAGCCCCGAGCGTATGTTCTCAAAATCGAGGTCGTTCCCCTCGTAAAGCTGAGGGGCTAAAGCCCCGTAGCGCCCTATCGGTCCCTCGGTTATCTGCGGGAAGAAGGAGACGAAGAGTGAGAATTTCAGTATATTTTTCTCCGCCCTCACCTTGCCCCTCGCCACGTCCGCGACGTAGCCGATGGACTGGAATATGAAAAACGAGAGCCCGAGGGGGGCGGCAAGGCCGAGCCTCGGGAGCCTGAGCCCCGCCATATCGAGGGCGAGATCCCAGTATTTTATCGCGAACAGCATTCCGAAGTTAATAAGGCAGGCGAGGAACACTACCGGCCTTCTGAGCTTCTTTACCCGCGCCGCCTCGTTTTTGTCCCTTATCCGCTGAAGCCACAGCCCGCAGAGGTAGGTCGAAACGGCGGTGATAACGATATAGGCCGCATGGCCTATCCCGCCCCAGAGGTAAAAGACGAAGCTTGCCGCAAGTAAAACGAGCCAGCGCCGCCTTTTCGGAACGAGGTAGTATATCACCGCCGATATTAAAACGAGGGCGGGAAACCAGAGTGATATGAGGCTCATTTCTCAGCCCTGCGCCTTTTCGACAAGGGCGAGTATCGACTCCGCCGTGTTGAAATTCTCCGGCACGAGGTCGTCTATATCTATCTCCACGCCGTAGGCGTCCATAAGCTCGGATACGATAAGCACGATATCAAGGGAGTTTATTATCCCGTCGTCGCATAAAGCCTTTTCATTTTCAAAGTCCACCCCGGGGCAGACGCTCTTGAGTATCCCAATAAGCTTTTCCATAAGGTTTAACATCCTTTCGTCATCACGACTGATACGTTTCCGTCCTCTAAGTACCCGCACTTGAGGTAGGTCTTATAAGCGGCGGCCTTGGCGGGCTCCGTCCAGACGAAGCTTCTTTTCCCGCCCGTAGCGGATAGATAGGCGCGGACGAGCCCGGCTCCTATCCCCCTGCCGCGAAATGCCTCGCTTACGGCGAGGTGGCGCACCGAGGAAAAGTTTTTATCGCTCACAGTCTCTATCGCGCCGGCGATCTCTCCGCCTGCCCGCGCGACGAACACCTCCCCCGCGGCTATGCGCTCAGAAAGCTCCCGCTCAGGGGTAAGACAGCCGGTAAGAGCGTCAAACGAGGTACAAAAAAGCTCCTCTATCGCGCCGAGGTCGCAAGGCTCGGCGGCGGAAAATTCGATATCTCCCCGCTCGTTCTCCTCCGGCTCACCCGCCCCGCGGCATAGTCTCTCGCGCCTTTTCCCCTCGGAAAAGCCGAGCTCTGCGAGGGCGGACACTATATCCCGCCTTATATTCTCCCCGCCCCGCGCCGTTATCTCGCAGACGAGCCCCGTTTCGGGCAGCGGCGGGAGAGGAATCGAGTTTACGTAATAATTCAAAATGTAATGCGAGCCGCGGTCTCTCAGGATAAGAAGAGCTCCCTCATTCTCCTCGGTGTAGAGGGCGCCGGCCTCGATCTCGCGGATAAGATCCCGGTCGTTAAGAACGCAGTTCGTCGCCATACCGGCCTTGAAATGCCGCCTTATCGCGGACTTTACCGCCTGAAGCTCAGATATCTTTTCCATCTTGATACTCTTTTCTCAGCCTCGGCCTGTCTATCTTGCCGTTGGGGTTATGCGGAAGCTCGTCCCGCCTTAAAAAGACGTTCGGGTACATATACTTGGGAACGAGGTTCTTTATCCCGTCTATCACTCCGGCCCCGTCGATATCGCCGGAGTAGGCGAGGACTATCTTGTCCTCCTCCCCGTCGTGGAAGGCGGCGCACTCTCTTATCCCGGGCATGGCGTTTACCGCGCTCTCCACCTCGCCGAGCTCTATCCTGTAGCCGATATGCTTTATCTGCCCGTCCTTGCGGCAGACGTAATATATAAGCCCGTCGGGGTTAATGACCCCGATATCGCCCGTTCTGTAAAGCCTGTCCGCAAAGTACGGGTTTCTCGGGTCGCGGACGAAGGCGGCGGCCGTCTTCTCCGGGTCGCCGAAATAGCCGCGTGAAAGCCCGATGCCGCGAACGCAGATCTCTCCCGCCGTTCCGTCCGGCGCCGGGTTCAGCTCCTCGTCGAGCAGCACTACCTCCATATTCTCGCAGGCGCTGCCGATAGGCACGCTCTCCCCGTTTGAAAACTCCCTGTCGATAATATAATAGGTGCAGTCGACCGTCACCTCGGTCGGGCCGTAGAGGTTTATATACTCAGCCTCGGGCAGGACGGCCCTCCATGCGTTGAGCTGCTTCGCGTAAAGCGTCTCGCCGCCGAGGATCACCTTTCTCACAGTCTCGGGGGCGTACTTTTTGAACACGCCGGAGTTCGCCGCTAAGTTAAATGCCGAGGTCGCCCAGATAAGGGTCGTGACCTTCTTCTCATTCAGAAAGCTTATCAGGAGTTTCGGGAAGAGAAAGAGCTTTTTCGGCAGGATATAGGCCGTGAGCCCGCATTTCATCGTGAGCCACAGATCCTTTACCGAGAGGTCGAAGAAGAAGGGCGCCTGATTGGCGAGCACCTCGTCCTCCGCTATAAAGCATTTCTCCGCCATCCACTCAATGAAGTCAATAACGCTCCTGTGCGAGATGACTATCCCCTTCGGCTTTCCGGTAGAGCCCGAGGTATAGATAACGTAGGCCGGGTCTATATCGAGTACCTTTGCCCGCCTTTGCGCTAAAAGCTCCCCGTTTTCCTCCGGAGTATCGCCGTCAAGGGCAACAAGCGGCGCCATGCCGGAAAATCTCTCCGCAGTCTCCTTATCGCATTCTCTATATAAAATCGCGGCGGGGGAAAGCTCCTCCATTATCGCCGCCATGCGCTCGGGAGGCATCGAGGCGTCCACGGGAACGTAGAAATTCCCGCTCATAAGGGCGCCGATGAAGCCCGCTATCGGATATACGGACCTGTCGGTGAAAACAGCGACCGGGGCATTCACCCGCTCCGTTGCCGCGCAAACCTCAGTGCCGAGGCGGCAGCCAAGGCTCAGAAGCTCGGAAAAGCTGAGCATTCCGGTCTCATCGGCAAAGGCCGTTTTATCCGGAACTCTCTTCGCCGTCAGCTCAAGATATTCCGTCAGGTTTTTTAAATAAGCCATCGCTTCTCCCCTCTTCCGCACCGGGCCTAAACCGCCCCATTATTACCCCTCAGTTTAGCACCGGAAAAAAGCTTTGTCAACGGATTAGAGGTGTGCCGGGAAGCCGTTGGGTCATAAACCGCCGTAGGGAGGCATGCCTACATGCCTCCGCCGAATTCCCCGAACGGTCGCAAAAAGCGCGGAGCGATGAGGGCATCGCTCCCTACGACTTCCCCTCAAGGGGAAGCCATTTTTAAATTATTTCTTAAAAGGTATATATATATAATAACCCCGGCAGGATAGCTAAAGCAGAGCTTCTAAAGGTTCAGCCTTAAGTTTTTAATTTATGTATAGATAATAGCACTATTTTTTTAAGCTTGTCAAGGGTA
>ONGN01000051.1 GCA_900317385.1 uncultured Eubacteriales bacterium | reverse complement strand
AATCGAACACGTCGCTCTGTACGTAAACGATCTCGAGGGTGCGAGGGACTTCTTCGCCCGCTACTTCGGAGCTAAATCAAACGAGCTTTATCATAACCCTAAAACGGGGTTTCGCTCGTACTTCCTCAGCTTTGAGGACGGAGCGAGGCTTGAGATAATGAATAAGCCGGATATGCCGGAGGCCGGGTACAAGCTGTTCCGTACGGGCTATATCCACCTTGCGTTCAGCGTAGGCAGCCGCGAGCGGGTAGACGAGCTTACGGCGAGACTGAAGACGGACGGCTTCGAGGTCACGAGCGGGCCTCGCGTCACGGGCGACGGCTATTATGAGAGCTGCGTTCGCGCTTTCGAGGATAATCTTGTTGAGATAACTGTGTAAGAGGTGAGAGCTTTGGTATACCTTATCGGCGGCTCGAGCCACGTTGGCAAGACCCTACTCGCGCAGAAGCTAATGGAGAGGCTTAAAATCCCGTATCTTTCTCTCGACCATCTGAAAATGGGCTTTATCCGCACCGGAATGACTGAACATACGGTGAACGACGACTACAAGATGCGCTATTGGATGTGGCCATTCGTCGCCGAGCTTATCAAGACCGTCTGCGAAAACGATCAGAGTCTGATAATAGAGGGCTGCTATATCCCGTCCGAGTGGAGGGAGAGCTTTTCACCTGAATATCTTGCTAAGATCCGCTGCGTTTTCATCGTTATGAGCGAGGATTACCTCAGAACTAACTTCGACTCAGTCGCCGGAAAGGCAAGCGCGATAGAACATAGGATCGACGACAGACCCGACCTTGAAAGGCTTATTACTTGCAGCGTCGAGTTTAAAAACGAGGCTGAAAGACACGGCATACCGTATATAGAGATTTCCGACAGCTTTGATTTAGAAAAGCTCGCTGACGAGCTTATAAGCATTTTTGGGGCTGAAAAACATATAAAGGGAGATGGGCTAAATGAAAACGCTTGACGTATACAGGCAGTATTTTAAAGCGGAGTGCGTATTTAACGACGTACCCCGCCGGGGAGCTCTCGTTACGCTTACGGCTGAGAGCGACGCCGGGATGATCAAGTATCAGGCGGGCGTTTCATTCTTCCCGCATGAGGACGACGGGGATTACGCCGTATCCTACGACGCTTACTTCGATCGCGAGCTGTACTACGGCAAGGGCCGCCGCTCTAAAAAGCGCGACGCGGAATACCTTGAGCTTCTTCGCGGCGTGATCGACGAAGAAGCGGAAAAGATCGGCGGAACAGTTTTATGGGACGAGCCTCTTTCTGAGGCGCAGATGGGATAAGGGAGGAAATATGAAAAGCAAGAAAAGCATCGGCAGAAGACTTTTTGAGATAGTCAGAACGTTTTTGTTCATAGTTATACTTATCATCGGAATTTTGATCGGCTTTCTCTCGATAACGGAGTACAAGCCCGCCGACAGAGAGACGCTCACCGTTGAAAACGGGACTTCCGCCGTGATCCCCGCAGGAGCGACCTTAAAGGTGATGACCTGGAACGTGGGCTACGGTGCGCTCGGAGATAACGCCGATTTCTTTATGGACGGCGGCACTATGGTCGATACCGCAACCCTTGAGCGGGTAAACGAGAATATGAGCGGTATAATCGCGGAAATAACCGAGGAAGCGCCCGACCTTCTGCTCCTTCAGGAGACGGACCGCAGCTCCAACCGCTCCCATTCCGTTGACGAGACGGCCCTTATAAGAGAAAGCCTTACGGGGATGGACAGCACTTTTGCGAACAATTTCAAGGTCGCGTTTCTCCCTTATCCGATACCGCCTATTGGCAAGGTGGACTCCGGACTTCTGACCCTCTCAAAGTATGATATCACCGGGTCGGAGAGAGTACAGCTCCCGATCCCGTTTGCGTGGCCTATGAGGATGGCAAACCTCAAGCGCTGCGTAACGATAAACCGTATCCCGGTCGAGGGCGGCCGCGAGCTCGTGCTCGTAAACCTGCACCTTGAAGCTTACGACGACGGCGAGGGAAAGCTCAAGCAGACCGAGATGCTCCGCGAGCTTCTGAACGCAGAGGCGGAGAAGGGGAACTACGTTATTGCGGGCGGAGACTTCAACCAGATATTCTCGTCCGAGGATTCGAGCTTATACCCCGCGCAGGAGGGTATGTGGACCTGCGGCGAGATCGACGTAAGCCTATTCCCGGAGGGATGGCAGTTTATTATGGACGAGACTACCCCGAGCTGCCGCAGCCTTGATAAGGCGTACGCGGGAGCGGATAAGGCTTCGTTCCAATATTACCTAATCGACGGCTTTATCGTTTCGTCGAACGTGACGGTAAACTTTGCCGAGACACGCGACCTTGGCTTCGTATATTCCGACCATAACCCGGTCGTAATGGAGATCACCCTTAACTGAGGAATAATAAAACTCAAAATCCCGCAGTTACAGCGGGATCTTTTGTGAATTTTTCAGCAAAAACCTGTTTGTATATCAAGGCAAATTCTGTTAAAATCTATAATGTTGAATTGTACAAAAAGAAGGGGGATTTGCCGGTGTTAGACTATCTTCGCGAATTCAACTTTGTCTCCGTCTGCTTCAGGCTGCTCCTTGCCCTCGCGGCGGGCGGCGCCTCCGGCTATGGGCGGGCAAGGAAAAAGCAGAATGCCGGACTTAGAACTTATATGCTCGTTTCCGTCGGCGCCGCGCTGACGATGCTGGTATCAATGTATGAATATCAGATGCTTACCGGCCAATGGGCCTCCGCCGTCGAGGCCGTGGGCCTTAAATACGACGCGAGCCGTTTCTCGGCTCAGGTCGTTCAGGGCATGGGCTTCCTCGCCGCCGGAACGATAATCGGCATAGCTCATCAGCAGGTCTCCGGACTGACGACGGCGATCGGCCTTTTTACCTCCGCTGTGCTTGGCCTTGCCTGCGGGGCGGGCTTTTACGAGGCCGTCATTCCGACCGTGTTCATTATCATACTTGCCCTTGAGCTTATGCACCCCGTGGAGGGAAGCTTTAAGCGCCGCCTCCGCAATATAGATATTGCCATAGAGCTAACAAGCCTGTCCGAGATGAGCACCGTGACCGATAAGGTCAAAAGCCTCGGCGGTCAGGTGTTTGATATAGATATTGAGGGCGACGAGGATAAAAACGGATATTCGTCCGCTATCCTCTCAATAAAGCTTGCGAAGGATAGCCCGTCTCACTCGTCTATCCTCTCAAGCCTTGCCGAGCTCAGCTGCGTTTATTCGATCCAAGAGCTTATTTCGTAAGGGGGTTTGAACGATGCTTTCATTTTTTGATAAATTCCGCGATATCAATATGGCGAGCGTTCTTATCCGCTTCGGTATGGCTTTCCTCCTCGGCGGCGCGATAGGGCTTGAACGCTCCTTTAAAAATAGGTCTGCGGGTTTCAGAACGCATATCCTCGTTACCGCCGCCGCCTGCGTTGCCTCTATGACGGGCATTTACCTCTACCTGAACCTGCATCTGCCATCCGATATTTCAAGAATAGGCTCGCAGATTGTGTCAGGACTCGGTTTCATAGGCGCAGGAACGATAATCGTTACGAAGAAGCCGAAGGTCAAGGGACTGACCACCGCCGCCGGACTTTGGGCGAGCGGTATCGTCGGCATAGCGGTCGGCGCAGGCTTTTACGAGGGCGCGATTGTGGCGACTTTTGTTGTCCTCTTAGCGCAGATCCTTTTCTCCTATGCGGAGCAGTACATTCGTACAACTCCGGAATTTGAGATCACGCTGAAATATCAGGATCGCGGCGCTCTCGATGAGACGATGCGCTACTGCAAGGATCACTGGCTCGCGATTTTGAACCTTCGCGTCACGGGCGATTCATCCGGCGACAAGAGCGAATACACCGCCTTTATCACCCTTCTTCCAAAGCTTCGCATCGACGAGGCGAGGCTCTTTGACCACATAAGGGAGATCCCCGGCATCTCGGAGATAAATAAACTTGACATTTAATTGAACTTTTTATATTTTATTGTGGAAATACGCGAGCAATAAGAGTATAATCAATATGTTCGGCTCCAATAAAAAGATCGGAGGCACTGCCATGATTAGGATTTACGCGGACAGCACGAACGACCTCGGCGCAGAGCTGATTGAAAAAAATAAAGTTAGGATAGTTCCGCTCTACGTCAGAATGGGCGAGGAGACCGTTAAGGACGGACCGTCGCTCGATCCCGATGAGCTTTACGCCTGGGCGGACAAGAATAAGACCACTCCGTCGACGGCCGCCTTTTCTCCCGGCGACGCTGAAGAGGCGATAAGGGAAGCGAAGACCGCGGGCGACGATATCCTGTTTTTCGGGATATCCTCTGAGATGAGCGCCGCGTGCAGCGTGTTCAAGGTCGCGGCGGAGGACGTGGATTATTCCGACCACGTTTTCGTCGTCGATTCGCGCAACCTGTCAACGGGCATCGGCCTTGTTATACTCAAGACGGCGAAGATGATAGAGGAGGGGAACAAGACTGCAGCCGAGATTTGGCTTGAGCTGCAAAAAATTATTCCCAAGGTCCGCGCAAGCTTCGTTGTGGATACGCTTCTTTACTTATATCGCGGCGGGCGCTGCAGCGCCGTCTCCGCGCTTGCCGCCTCAGCACTCGGAATAAAGCCCAAAATCATCGTTGCGGACGGGAAAATGAGCGTCGGCGCGAAGTACCGCGGCAAGATCGAGGCCGTTATAAAGAAATATGTAAAAGACCTTGAGCCCCAGCTTAAAAAAGCCGACAGGGATGCCGTTTTTATTACGCATTCCGGAGTTGATGCGAGCATTTCCGAGGCCGTTAAGGCCGAGCTTGCCGAGCTCAAGCATTTCGACAATATCTACGTCACCCGCGCCGGAGGAGTTATCTCGAGCCATTGCGGCCCCGGCACCCTTGGCGTTCTGTTCATAGAGAATGATTAATCTTTCGGAGGACTGATACCAATGCAAAAGAAATTCGGCTTGAATGAGCTTCGCGAGATGTTTCTTAAATTTTTCGAGACGAAGGGACACCTGCGGCTCCCGAGCTTTTCGCTTATACCGCAGAACGACCCCTCGCTTCTCCTTATAAACTCCGGTATGGCTCCCATGAAGCCCTTCTTCACCGGAGAGGTCGAGCCCCCGAGAAGGCGCGTCTGCACCTGCCAGAAGTGCATCCGCACCGGAGATATCGAAAACATCGGCAAGACCGACCGCCACGGCACCTATTTTGAGATGCTGGGCAACTTCTCGTTCGGCGACTACTTCAAGCACGAGGCTCTTAAGTGGAGCTGGGAGTTTTTAACGAGCGAGGAGTGGGTAGGCCTCGATCCCGATAGGCTATATCCCTCGATCTACGTTGACGACGACGAGGCGTTTAAGGTTTGGACTGAAGAGGTTGGGGTACCCGCCGATCATATCACCCGCCTCGGAAAAGAGGACAACTTCTGGGAGCACGGCTCCGGCCCGTGCGGCCCCTGCTCCGAGATCTATTTTGACAGAGGACCGGAGCACGGCTGCGGCAAGCCCACCTGCGGCGTCGGCTGCGACTGCGACAGATTCATCGAGGTTTGGAACAACGTTTTCTCCCAGTTCAATAACGACGGTGAGGGCAACTACACCGAGCTCGTTCAAAAGAACATCGACACCGGAATGGGCCTTGAGCGCCTTGCCTGCGTAGTACAGGGCGTGAACAGCCTTTTCGACGTCGATACGGTAATGAACATCACGAACAAGGTGAGCGAGATCACCGGGGCCCGCTACGGCGAGAGCCACAAGACCGACGTTTCGCTCAGAATAATCACCGACCATATCAGAAGCGCAACCTTTATGATAGGCGACGGCGTCCTTCCCTCGAACGAGGGCAGGGGCTACGTTCTCAGAAGGCTTCTCCGCCGCGCCGCCCGCCAGGGCAAGCTCCTCGGAGTAAACGAGCCCTTCCTTTACAAGGTCTGCGATACGGTCATCCACGAAAACGCCGTCGCTTATCCCGACCTGAAGGAGAAGGAGGACTACGTCATCCGCGTGATCAAGGTCGAGGAGGAGAGCTTCGCCAAGACTATCGACACCGGAATGAGGCTTCTTCAGGACGTTATCGCCGCGCATAAGGAGAAGGGCGAGACCGTTATCACCGGCGACGAGACCTTCAAGCTCTACGACACATTCGGATTCCCGCTCGATCTTACGGAGGATATCCTTGCCGACGCCGGCATGACCGCGGACGAGGTGGGCTTCAAGGCCCTTATGGATGAGCAGCGCAAGAGGGCGAGAGAGGCGCGCGGCGATATGTCGAACGCGTGGCAGGGCCTTGATCTCGGCCTTGATAACAAGCCCACCGAGTTTATGGGCTACACGGACGGCGAATGCGAGGCAAAGGTGCTCGCGATCGTCTCCGAAAACGAGCTTCAGGAGGAGATAATCGCCGGAGCTCCCGCGATATTCGTCCTCGACAGAACGGTTATGTATGCCGAGATGGGCGGCCAGGTCGCCGACCACGGAACTATTGCCTGCGGCGAGTCCGTTTTTGAGGTTACCGACGTTAAGAAGGATAAGGGCGGCAAGTACCTGCACCACGGCGTAGTCAAGTCCGGCGACTTCAAGGTCGGCGATACGGTAAAGGCGGCTTACGATAAACGCCGCCGCGCCGCAATAATGCGCGCCCACAGCGCGACCCACCTTCTGAACGCGGCTCTCCGCAGCGTTTTGGGCGATCACGTCCATCAGGCGGGATCTCTCGTTGAGCCGGACAGGCTGAGATTTGACTTCACTCATTTCTCCGCTCTGACACACGAGGAGTTTATGAAGGTAGCTAAAATCGTCGCTGCCGAGATACTCTCCGGCGATTCCGTCACCGTTCAGGAGCTTCCGATTGCCGAGGCGAAAAAGCTTGGCGCTCAGGCTATGTTCGGCGAGAAGTACGGCGATATAGTAAGAGTAGTAACGATGGGCGACAGCTTCTCCATCGAGTTCTGCGGCGGAACGCACGTTGACAACGTGGCGAAGATCGGCCCCTTCAGGATAGTAAGCGAGTCTTCAATAGCCTCCGGCGTTCGCCGCATCGAGGCCGTAACCGGCTTTGAGGTTTATAACGAGCTTGCAAACGCTATGGACACGATAGCCGCGGCATCCGAAGCCCTGAAAACCAGCCCGGGCGAGCTGCTTGAGAGGATAAAGGCTAATATCGAGGACGTTAAGAAGCTTAATAAGTCCGTCGAAAGCCTCAAGGACAAGCTCCGTTCCGGCGAGATAGCCGACTTTATGGCGTCCGCCAAGACCGTCGGCAGCCTTAAGGTGCTCACGCTCTCCCGCAGTGGAGCGAGCGCGGACGAGCTTCGCAAGATGGGCGACGATATAAAGAGCCGCGATGATAACATCGTTGCCGTCATAGCCGGAACTGAGGAGGATAAGATAACCTTCCAGGCCGTCTGCGGCAAGAACGCCGTAGCCGCCGGGGTCAAGGCCGGGGACATTATCCGCCAGGTAACCGCAATTTGCGGAGGCAAGGGCGGCGGACGCCCAGACAGCGCAATGGGCGGCGGCAAGAACGTCCTTATGCTCGATAACGCCCTTGCGATGGTCGATAACTTTGTGGCGCTTAAGCTTGGTATAAACTAAGGAGGAGAAGAGATGTTTGACCCTAACTGCATTTTCTGCAATATAGTCGAGGGCGAGATCCCCTCAACAAAGGTCTATGAGGACGATATGTGCCTCGCATTCAGGGATATCAACCCGCTTGCGCCGACGCACGTTCTCGTCATTCCGAAGACTCACATCGAGTCCTGCGCCGAGCTTACCGAGGAACACGAGGCGCTTATCGGCCATATCTTTACCGTTATCGCGAAGATAGCCCGCGACCTCGGCCTTGATAACGGCTTCCGCGTCGTCTCAAACGCCGGGCTGGAGGCGGGACAGACCGTGCCGCACCTCCATTTCCACATTTTAGCAGGTCGCCCGATGAGCGCAAAAATGGTATAATAAGAAGCGCCGGAGGATTTCCTCCGGCGGTCTTCTTTTAGAACGTGCTTGCTGTCTGTGAGAACTTCTGTTTGACCTCGTTGAGCTTGGTCTGAGGCGCGGCGTCGGTGGGGTACCAGCCCTTTGCGCTCATCGCCTTGTATATTCCGTCCTGCATCGTAAGGGCGTCGTTCAAGGCTGTAGTGAAAGAGGAGTGCACGTTAGGCGTGGGGGACTCTATAGCTCCGTGAAGGTAGAGATCGCAAACGCCCTTCGTTGTCAAAAGAATGTTTTCCATAATGCACTTGTCGTCCATTTTTCTGCCTCCTTAAACGAGTGAGAAGAAGCTGCCGAAGGCGGCCTCGTTCTTTGTTACGAG
Organism: uncultured Eubacteriales bacterium; assembly: GCA_900317385.1. GTDB lineage: Bacteria > Bacillota > Clostridia > Oscillospirales > Oscillospiraceae > RUG626. The sequence continues at coordinate 2,554 of ONGN01000051.1, read as the reverse complement.
CTCCTGGCACTTTGCCTTGAGCTGCGGGTCGGTAAGCTGGCTGACGGCGGTCTGCGCCTGGGTTCTGAGGAATTCGGTGTGACCGAGAGCGTCCTCAACGTACATAATTTCTTTTTCAGTCATTAAAAATCACCTCACGGTTAGTATGCCGTGAGCTGACTTATTTATTCAAAATACTTTTGAGCTGCTATTCGGTCGAGCTCAATCTGCGCCTGAAGCTCATTTGTATTGGGAAACTTTAGCTCTCCGCGCAGAAATTTCAAGAATTCAACTTTTATTTCCCGCCCGTAAAGATCTGCGTCAAAGTCAAAAAGATGCGTCTCAATCGAAACTCTGCCGCTGTCCGAGACCGTCGGTCTGACGCCGACGTTCGTAATTCCGCAAAATGTCTCGCCGATATCTATAACCGTCCTCGTGGCGTAAACTCCGCGTGCGGGGAGGAGCTTTCCCTCCGGCGGGGTGAGGTTTACGGTAGGAGCGCCGAGAGCGTGGCCGATCCTGCGACCGTGGGCAACCTGACCCGAGACGAAAAACGGATGCCCCAAAAACTTTGCGGCCTTCTCTAAATCGCCTTGAGCGATAAGCTCCCTTATGCGGGTAGAGGTGACGGCCTCGCCGCAGAGCTCAACTTTACCGACTATTTCCGACCCAAGCCCGAGGGCGGCGCATTCTGATTTGAGCTTTTCTGAGTCGCCATCGCCCATATAGCCGAAGCGGAAATCGTATCCGGCGACGAGGCAGACTGCGTCGTATCTATCACGAAGCATTAGAATAAAATCATTCCACAGCATCCTTCGCATTTTCTCGTCGAAATGCAGGAGAATGATATCCTCGATCCCGTACTGCCTGCGTATGATATCGGCGCGCTCGGCGGGGGAGGTGATGAGCTCGACGCTTTTCATCGGCGGAACGTCAAAGGTCATAACGGCAGGATAAGCTCCGAGCTCTTCGGCAATCTCACTTGTTCTTTTGAGCAAAGCTCCGTGACCGATATGTACTCCGTCGAAAAAGCCGAGTGCTATTACGCGCTTCATATATTATACCTCGAAAAAGCTTTTGACCGTTTTCATCGACCCATCTCGGCACTCGCCGAAAAGGATAAATTCTCCGCTCTCGGAGTAAACCCGGTATCTCCCGTCAGTGCAGGGGGCGTGAAATTCGTTTCCGTTCAGCGCGAGGGCGAGAGCCCTGCCTCCGATCGTAACGGCGGGATAAGCGGAAAAAACGCTGTCAGTCGGGGAGACGTAGGAGCGGCGCTCATCGTCGGAAGCGTCGATAAGCGTTTGCAGGGGAACGGCCTTATCTATTGAGAAGCCCGCGGCGACAGTACGGCGCAGGCTCGACATACTGGCGCCGCAGCCGAGAGCCTCGCCTATATCGTTTATAAGCGTGCGGATATACGTGCCCTTGGAGCAGGTAACGGTCAGGAGATAATCGCCGTTTTGAGAGCCCGCAAGCTCGATGGAGCGAATGGCTATCCTTCTCTGAGCTCTCTCGATCTCCTGACCCTTACGGGCAAGCTCGTAGAGCTTCTTTCCACCGATCTTAACGGCGGAGTACATCGGGGGTATCTGCTCAAGCTCTCCCAAAAAGCGGGGGAGGACGGCGGCGATATCGTCGGCACTCACCGAATGCTCGCGCTCGGAAAGAACGCGCCCCGTTATATCCTGAGTGTCTGTAACGATACCGAGCCTCATTCCGGCAATATAAGTCTTGTCGGAGTTTTCGGAAAACTGTGCCGCCCTCGTCGCCCGCCCGAGAAAGACGGGCAAAACTCCCGTAGCCATCGGGTCGAGCGTGCCGCCGTGGCCTATACGCTTTTCGCGGAAAACGCCCCGCAGCTTCGCGCAGACGTCCTGGCTCGTCCAGTCCTGCGGCTTGTCGATTATGATAACGCCGTTCACGGCAGTTTATCCTCGATTGCGGCGCGAATGACCTCGGCGGCCTCGTCGGGAACGAGATCCAATTCGCAGCCGGAGGCCATAGCGTGACCGCCGCCGCCGAACTTGGCGCAGATCTCGGATACGTTGACCTCGCCGGTGGAGCGAAGGGAGAGCTTGGAAAAGCCCCTGTCGTTCTCCTTCACCATAACGGAAACGAGGGTGCCGGCGACCTTGCCGGGAAGGGAGGCGAGATCCTCCATATCGTCGTCGCTCGCGCCGGCCTCCTCGACCATCTTATGGGTGATGACAGCCATAGTTATCCTGCCGTCCGCGTAACTTCTGAGCGAGGACATTATAGCCCCCTCAAGAGCGATGCGCCCGCGAGAAAACGTGCGGAAAAAGAGCTGGTTGAGCTTCGCGACGTCGGCGTTAAGCTCGCATAGCTCGGCGGCGGCGCGGAAAGAGGCCGCGTTCGTGTTCCCGTACTGGAAGCAGCCGGTGTCGGTGGAGAGGGCGATATAGAGAAGATCGGCCTCCTCCTTAGAAACGGAGCCGCAGAGCTCCTTGATAACCTTCAGAATTATCTCACCGCAGGCAGACGCCGAGGCGTCGAGCAGCAGATTGTTCGCGAAGCGGGAATTGGACTCGTGATGGTCGATAGCGAGATCGAC
>ONGN01000011.1 GCA_900317385.1 uncultured Eubacteriales bacterium | reverse complement strand
AGACGGCCGAGCTGCGAACGGCGGACATAAGCGAAAAAGTGCGGTCAATGATCCTGACCGCTTAATAAACAAAAAGCCTTCCCCTTGGAGGGGAAGGTGTCGCGAAGCGACGGATGAGGTGTAGGCGCGAAGCGCCGTGCATTTAAACTCAGCCGCCGTTTCACGTTGGACACCTCATCAGTCTCGCCTTACGGCGAGCCAGCTTCCCCTCAAGGGGAAGCCATTTTTTATTCAATTACCCTGTACATATATCCCGAATACGGGGGGAGGGTCGCGGGAAGGCTGCCGCTTTCAGCCTCCTCCACGGTCGATATCAGAAGCTCGAAGCTCCCTTCGAGCTTCGGGGAGATATCAGCGGGCTTATCCGAGAAATTCATCAGCACGAGAACGGACGGGTTATCCCGGCTCGTTCTGAGATACCCGAACACGCATTCGTTATTTGAGCCGCAGTCTATCCATTTAACGCCTTCGTCGAGGTAATCGCCCTCCCACAGAGCCGGAATATTAAGAGAAACCTCGTTCAACCTTACGATGAAGTCGTGGAAGGAGCCGTGCGCCGGGTATGAGAGCAGGTCCCAGTCGGGCTCGCGCCTCTCGTCCCATTCGCGGAACATGGCAAGCTCGTTTCCCATAAAGTTGAGCTTCTTGCCGGGGTGCGAGGCCATATAGAGATAGAGAAGCCGCGCCTCTTTGAACTTCTCGTCGTACTCGCCGTAGAGCTTGTCGATGATCGTCCTCTTTCCGTGCACCACCTCGTCGTGTGAAAGCGGCAGGATATACCGCTCGTTATGCGCGTAAAAGAACGTGAAGGTTATGCATTTGCTCTTTCCCGCCCTGTCGTTCGGGTGAGCCGCGAGATAATCGAGAGTGTCGTGCATCCAGCCGAGGTCCCACTTGTAGTCAAAGCCGAGGCCGCCCGCGTCGACGTCCTTCGTAACTCCGGGATAGGCGGTGGAGTCCTCTGCGATCAGCATGGCGGTGGGGTGCAGGGCGCGGAGGCCGCGGTTCATCTTTTTTAGGAAGTTTATCGCCTCGCCGTTCTGCCCGCGGTACTCGTTGCCCTGCCAGTAGATAAGGCGGCTGACGGCGTCCATACGCAGCCCGTCGAAATGGTATTCCTTCAGCCAGTAGTTCGCCGCCGACTGCAGGAAGCAGGCGACCTCGCGGCGGGAGTGCATAAAGTTGCAGCTTCCCCATTCGCTCGCCCCTACGTCCGTGTGCGGGTACTCGAAAAGCGCCGTTCCGTCGTATTCCTTGAGCCCATAGCCGTCCACGGCGAAATGGACGGGGACGAAATCCATAATGGCTCCGATACCGGCGCCGTGCAGCCTGTCGATGAGCTCCATAAGCTGGGCCGCCGTACCGTACCTTGAGGTGGGGGCGAAAAAGCCCGTGTTTTGATAGCCCCAGCTTCCGTCAAAGGGGTGCTCGGAGAGCGGCATCATCTCAACGTAGTTGTACCCGTGCGCCTTTAGATAGGCTGCAAGCTCGTCCGCTATCTCAACGTAGGAGCAATAACCGTCGCCCTTCTTCTTCCACGAGCCCAGGTGAAGCTCGTAGATATTCATGGGCTTGTCATAGCATCTCGTCCGCTCAGAAAGCCTTCGTCAGTGAATTTATACTCCGTAAGATCGCGGATGATCGACGCCGAGCCGGGGCGAAGCTCCATCCCGAAGCCGAAGGGGTCGCAGTGTTCCATTCGCCCGTTATTTCCGTAAATGCAGAATTTGTACATCTGCCCGGGCTTCGCGCTTTCGGAATGCCCCTCCCAGACGCCGCTGCGGCCCATCTGCTCCAGAGGCTCCTCTGTCCAGCCGTTGAACTCCCCGGTAACGGTGATGCGGTGAGCGCTCGGCGCGAAGGTGCGGAAGGTGACCCCGCTTTCATCGGGATGCGCGCCGAAATACTCGTAGGCGTCAAAGGCCTCGCCCATATAAAACTTTTGCAGTTCCATAGTATGCTCCCTAAAGTGCTTTTTTATAGTGATATTATAAGTTCATTCCGCGAAAAAATCAATGCTTTCGGGCCGCCCGGTCTTAAAACGCCCCTTTTGGGATATACTATCCTGAAAGGGGTGATACTGTGCCTTTTCGTGAAAGGCCGGCCGGCAGGGCCGTTTTAGTGATATGCGCCGCAATAGCATTTTACGCGGCGATAAACCACCTCGGCGAGGTGTGGCGGGCTATTAAGTGGGTGCTCGACGTTTTAGCTCCGATTCTCATTGGCTTTGCCGTTTTCTTTATCCTCTCGCCCTTCGCCTCTCTCATCGAGGGCGCGATAAAAAGGTCGCGGCGCTTCTCCCCCGGCGAAAAGGCGGCGCGGAGGCTCGGCGTTACAGCCGCCCTTCTCACGGTCGCCGCCGTCCTCGCCCTCGTCGTTGTAATAATCATACCGGAGATTAGAAGGGGGAGCGCGACCCTCGCCGAAATACTTCCGGGCGAGATAGAAAAGGCGGTAGTTGCGATAGACTCGCTCGCGGATAGGGCCGGGGTAGACTTAGAGCTTGTGAGCCTCGGGGATATCGACTGGGATAAGGTAAGAGCCTCGGCGGAGAGCCTTATGCCGCGCGGCGGTCAGGGGCTTCTTTCCGGCCTCGTCGGCACTCTCGGCTCCGTGCTCGGCGTCGTCTTCGACCTTGTTATCGGCGTCGTTATCGGCGCAAAGATAGCGATAGAGAAGGAGGCCGTTGGCCGCTTCTTCCGCAGGGTGACCTCCGCCCTTATGGGAAGCTCAAGGGCGGAAAAGCTCTTTCACCTCGTCTCGCTCTCAAGGGAGGCTTTTTCCAATTTTATGCAGGGTCAGCTTTTGGAGGCCTGCTCGCTCTCGATACTCACATTTATCGGTATGCTCATATTCCGCTTTCCGTTCCCCGCCGGGGTGGCGGCGGTGATGGGGCTTACCGCCCTGATTCCCGTCTTCGGCGCGTGGATAGGGGCGGGCTTCGGCACGCTTATGGCGCTCACAGCCTCGCCCGCGAGAGCGCTTTTCTTCCTCGCCTTTATCATAACGCTTCAGGCGGTAGACAACACCTTTATATATCCGCGCATAGTTGGGGGCTCGATGAAGCTCAACGGGCTCATAGTCCTATCCGCCGTTACAGTCGGCGGAGCCGCCTTCGGCTTCGTCGGGATGCTCCTTTCCGTTCCCGCCGCCTCGGTCATTTACACGCTCGTAAACGAGGCCGCGGCGAAGAAAATATAGGTTTCCCCCGCCCTTGACAATTATCCGGCCTCGGGTTAGGATAGAGAAAAAGTCGAAGGGAGGGGGGAAAACTTGCCTAAAACGGGAAAACCGGGCGCAAGCCCCGAGAAAAAGGCCGATCTGAGGCTTCCTTCGGGACTGCCGGAGGATTTCGTCCCCACGCCCGAGGAGGGCCTAAGCCCCGAGGAGGCAAACAGACGGATGCTTGACGGGATGGGCAACCGCCGCACCGAGAGGCCGGAGAAGACCACGCTCCAGATAATCGGCGAAAACCTTTTCACCCTGTTTAACCTTTTGAACTTCGCCCTCGCCTTCGCCCTTGCCCTCGTCGGCTCGTGGCGAAATATGCTGTTTCTGGGCGTTGTTTTTTCAAATACCCTTATCGGCACGGTGCAGTCCCTCAGGGCGAGGGCGATGATAAAGAAGCTCCGCCTTTTGCAGGAGAGGCCGGCGCATCCCATAAGAGGCGGAACTGAGCTCGACTGCCCGCCCGACGGACTCGTTCTCGGCGATATCGTGGTTTTCCGCGCCGGAGATCAGATACCCGCCGATGCGATAATACGCTCCGGCCGCTGCTCGGCCGACGAATCCCTCCTCACGGGGGAGAGCGACCCCATCCGCAGGGCGGAGGGGGACTGGCTGATGTCCGGCTCATTTCTTACCGAGGGAACGGTCAGGGCTCAGCTCGCCTCCGTCGGAGACGAGAGCTACGCGGCAAGGCTCCTCGGCGAGGCAAAGGAGATACGCTCGCCCCGCTCAGAGCTAATGACCGACCTCAACCGCCTCGTAAGCCTGATAAGCCGCGTCCTCGTTCCGCTCGGCATACTGCTATTTATCCGGGAATATTTCACCCGCTCCGCTCCGCTTTCCGAGGCCGTGCCCTCGGTAGTCGCCGCGATGATCGGCATGATACCGGAGGGGCTTATACTGCTCACCTCCGTCGCCCTTATGGCGGGGGTGGTCAAGCTCGGAAGGCGCGAAGCTCTCGTTCAGGAGCTCTTCGGCATCGAGACCCTCGCGCGGAGCGACGTTCTCTGCCTTGACAAGACCGGAACGCTTACTACGGGGGAGATGACGCTCGAGAGGATGATACCCGTTTCGGCGGGGGAGGAGGGGCTAAAAAGGGCGGCTTCCCGCTTTCTCGGCGCTTTCGAGGCCGCGTCCGGAACGCTTAAAGCTCTCGCCGCCGCCATAGAGCCCGGGAGCGAAAAGCCCACCGCAACACTGCCGTTCTCATCCGCAAGGAAGTGCTCCGCCGCGGCTTTTGAAGATGGGGAGATACTTATCCTCGGCGCCCCGTCCTTCGTGCTTGACACCGTGCCAGAGGAGTCGGAGAAGGCCGCTTCCGAGGGGTACAGAGTGCTCGCCCTCGCCCGCTCGCGCGGCGAGCTTTACGAGGACGAGCTCCCGGCGGAAAGGGAGCTTTTGGGGCTTTTCCTAATAAAAGACACGCTGCGCCCCGCCGCTGCAGATACCCTGCGCTGGTTCGAGAGCGAGGGCGTCAGCGTTAAGATAATGTCCGGCGACGACCCGAAGACGGTCTCCGCCGTCGCCGCGAGGCTCGGGCTCCATGACAGCGACAAAGCTGTCGACTGCGCCCTCTTGTCCGATGAGGAGCTTGTTGCGGCGAGGGACAGCGTTATCTTCGGAAGGCTCACGCCGGACAGAAAGCGCCTTCTCGTCGCCGCGCTGAAGGGCGACGGGCACACCGTCGCTATGACGGGCGACGGGGTGAACGACATACCCGCCCTGAAGACGGCGGACACATCCATAGCTATAGCCGGCGGGGCCGAGGCGACGGAACACGCCTCCCAGCTCGTGCTGCTGAACGGCGATTTCAACTCCCTGCCTCAGGTCGTGGCGGAGGGCAGGAGAGTGATAGGCAATATAACGAGAACGGCCTCGCTCTTCCTCGTAAAAACGCTGTACTCAACGGCGCTTGCGATACTGCTCCTCTTCCTGCCGCTGAGATACCCCTTCCAGCCGATACAGCTTACGCTGATAAGCGCGCTCTCCGTTGGCTGCCCTTCCTTCTTTCTGACCTTCGAGCCCTCGGCGGAGAGGGCAAAGGGAAATTTCCTAAAGCGGGTGCTCCTCCGCGCCGCGCCCGGCGCAATAGCCGTAACGGCAACGTCGATAGCCGCAATGGTAACGAACGCCCTCGGCGCTCCATACGAGCGGGCGTCTACTATGGCGGCCCTGTCCGCCGGAGCTATCGGGCTAATAAACCTTATTTTGACCTGCCGCCCGTTTACGAAGCTCAGGGCTGCGGTCTGCGCTCTGATGTGCCTATCATTCGCGGGAGCTGTCGCGATCATGCCGAGGCTGTTCTTCTTGAACGTCGCCGCGCTTGGGGGAGACGGCTGGCTGACGCTCGCGCTCATAACCATTTCAGGCGCGGCTCTGCTTATTATGGGCACGTATTTTGCTAAGAAAAAACTCGATAAGCTTTTATAAATACAGAGGTGATCGAATGGCTATGCGTGAATTAAGACCGGAGGCGAAGGAGAGCGTTCCGAAGCCAAAGGGGATGAAGGACGTTCCGAGGTATATTAAAGAGATAACGAAGGCTTTTTTCACCCGCCTTTTCTATATTTTCGCCCTCGTGTGGGAGACGAGGAAGAGCCTTATGTTCCTTATGCTCTTCATCTCGGTTTTTACGGGGCTTATGCCGGTGGCGGGCTCGCTCATCGGCGCGGAGATACTGAACAGGCTCGCCCGGGTCTACTCCGGCGAAGATATCGCCTTCGCCGTGGTCGCTGTGCTTATCATATGGCAGTTCGTGTACCTCATAGTCAACAGCGGGGTGCAGAGACTCTATTCGATGATAACGAGCATCACGGGCGAGCTCGTTGCCAACCACGTCAAGATGAAGATAATGGAGAAGGCGAAGAGCGTAGACGTTATGAGCTACGACGACCCGGACTTCTACTCGAGCCTTGAGAACGCGAACCGCGAGGCAGGCATGCGGCCGATGCAGATAATGAGCCAGACGAACACCGTCATCTCTATCGTTATCAGCATGATAAGCTTCATCGCCGTCATTTTCGCGGCGAGCAGAGTGGCGCCGCTTATCATAATTATCGCCGCCGTGCCGACCGCCGTTATAAACTTCATATACCGCAAAAAGAACGTGGACTACATTATGCGCCGCTCGAAGGCGAGGCGGCAGATGGAGTATTACTCCACCACGATAACGGACAAGGACCTCGTCAAGGAGGTCAGGATGTTCTCCCTCGGCGACGTGCTGATAAAAAAATACAGCGAGACCTTCAAGGGCTATTTCTCCGGCCTTCGAAAGCTGAAGATACAGGAGTTTCTGTGGATGCTGGGCGCCGCCCTCGTGACTAACGTGGTCTACTGCCTCTTCTACATATACCTCGCCCGCGGCGTATATAACGGAGTTTTCCAGGTGGGCGACTTTTCGCTCTACTCCGGCGCCGTCAACACCCTTGGCATACAGGTCGGCAACTTCATCGTTACTACGGCGTCGATCTACGAGGGAACCCTCTTCATCGACAACCTGATGCGCTTTCTCGGCGAGAAGCAGACCGTCGTGCCGACCATACCCGAGCCCGCCCACGTTTCGCGCCACGTCGGGCACACGCTTGAGGCAAGGAACGTATCCTTCTCCTATCCCGGCTCGGACAGGCTCGTTTTGAAGAATATCAGCGTGACGATAAAGCCTGGCGAGACGGTCAGCATAGTCGGCCTCAACGGTGCGGGCAAGACGACGTTCATCAAGCTTTTAACAAGGCTCTACGACCCGACCGATGGCGTTATCCTGCTCGACGGGCGGGATATCAGGGAGTACGACGTTGCCGAGCTCTACGATATGTACGGGATAATATTCCAGGACTTCGGCAAGTACGCCGTCTCCGTCCGCGAGAATATTGCCTTTGGCGATCTTAAAAAGCAGGTGAGCGACGAGGATATCAGAAAAGCCGCGGAGAACAGCGGAGCCGCGGCCTATATAGATACGCTTGAAAAGGGCTACGACACCCCGCTTATGAAATACTTCGAGGAGAGCGGCACCGAGCTTTCGATTGGCCAGTGGCAGAAGCTCGCGATAGCCCGCGCGTTCTACGCGGACAGCGACGTTCTCATCCTCGACGAGCCGACGGCGAGCCTTGACCCGATGGCGGAGCAGGATATCTTCAACCGCTTCAACGAGCTGCGGCGCGATAAGACGAGCATATTCATCTCCCACCGCCTTTCATCGGCGACGACAGCCGATACCATCCTCGTTATGGAAAACGGCGAGATAGTCGAGCGCGGCAGCCACAAGGAGCTTATGCGCCTCGGCGGGAAGTATCACGAGCTCTTCTCCACCCAGGCGGCAAGGTACATTGACTCTCAGGACGGGGAGGAGTAAAACTCCACCGTCAGGCGAGGCGGGTAGAAATCCGCGTTATTGAATCGGCTCAAATCCTCGGTTAAAATGGGCCTGTAAACAAAAAAGGCTCGTTGGGAGGTAATCAGAATGGAGCTTGGAAAGAAAATAAAGCAGCTTCGCCTTAAGGCGAAGCTTACGCAGGAGCAGCTTGCGGAAAAGCTGGGCATCGGCGCGCAGTCCGTTTCCAAATGGGAAAACTCGGTGGCTATGCCGGATATCACCGCTCTCCCGCTCATCGCCGAGATATTCGGCGTCAGCATCGACGATATGTTCGACCTGACCGCTGAGCAGCGCTTCAACCGAATCGAAAACCGTATGGACGTTGAGGAGGAGCTAACGCAGGACGTATTCTGGGAGTACGAGGAGTTTTTAAAATCGCAGCTGTCGTCCGACGAGAACAAAAAGAGGGCGACCGAGCTTTTGGCGTATCTCTACTGGCACAGGATGGAGACCTACGCGAGAAAGACCAGCCGCTATGCCAAAGAGGCGATTCGTCTCTCGCCAAACGAGAAGGGCTGCCAGTGGATGCTGCAGAAGTCAGAGGGTCACGCCGCATGGGACTGGAACATATCGAACCACACGGCAGCCGTAGAATTCTATCAGGAGCTTGCGAGGGATAACCCCGACAGCCTGATGTGCTGTTACTACCTTCTCGACAATCTCATCGCCGACCGCCGCGCCGACGAGGCGGAGAAGGTCCTCGAGCGTATGTGCGCCATGAAGAATTCCCGCCACGTTACAAACGAGGTGTACAGGGCGCACATCGCCCTTGCCTGCTTTGACGAAGCTGCGGCGGACGGGATAATCGAAAACCTCGTCCGGGATAACGGCGACGATTCCGTCACCCTTTTCGAGGCGGCCCAGTATTACGCGAAGAAGTGCGACTATGAAAAGGCGATAGAGTACTATGAGCGATCCTTCGCCAATGAGCCGAGAAGACCGAGGTTCCAGGACGAGCTTATGGGCATAGCCGATATCTACCAGGTGATGGGCGATTACAAAAAGGCGGCCGAGACCTACGACAGGATAATCGACCTACTGGAGAACGAGTGGGGGCTTACCGAGGAAACGGAGCTCCAGGACGCCAGAAGGATAAAGGCGCGCCTCCTCGAAAAAGCGTAAGATTCAAATAAAAACAGCAGGGGCGCCCTCAAAATGAGGGCGCCCCTGAGCTATTGTTGAAGTTACACCGCATACCCGCCGTCAACGCTTATGACCTGACCCGTTATGAACGAGGCCGCGTCGGAGGCAAGGAAGAGAACGGCGTTAGCCACGTCCTCCGGCTTTCCGAGGCGCATTAGCGGAGTGTCCTCGGCGAGAGAGCGGAGAGTTTCTTCCCCGAGGGCTCTGTTCATATCCGTGTCGATAACGCCGGGACAGAGGCAGTTTACCGTTATGCCCGAGGGGCCGAGCTCCTTCGCAAGAGCCTTGCTGAGCCCGATAAGGGCGGCCTTCGTCGCCGAGTACGCCGCCTCGCAGGAGGCGCCGCGGATGCCCCACATCGAGCTTATTATTATTATCCTGCCCCAGTGCTCGCGCAGCATATCGGGAAGGGCGGCGCGGATCACGTTGTACGCCCCGTCCACGTTAACGGAAAAGAGCCTGCGCCAGTCCTCCGGCGTCGTGTCCTGTATCTGCTTTACGAGGCTTATCCCCGCGTTTAAAACGAGGACGCCAGCCCCGCCGGAGCTTTTTACGAGGGCCTCAGCATCGCTCGGGTCGGAGACGTCGGCCTTGAACGCCGTTCCGCCAATGCGCCCGGCAAGGGCTTCCGCGGAGCCTTGGCTTTTGAGATAGTTTACAGTCACGCAATATCCCGCGTTCCCAAGCGCCTCGGCTGTCGCCGCGCCGATACCGCGCGAGCCGCCGGTCACGAGGGCGGTCTTTTTAAAATCGCTCATAGAAGCATAAGCCACCTTATAATCAGAATGGCGCCGAGGCCCGGAAGGCCGAGAACGCCGACTAAGACGGCGTTTATCGGGTTTACACCGATGGGAACGCCGATTAGATCGAGTATAACGAGAAGGATAAAGCCCAGCACCGTGTTCAGGCAGAGCTTTAGGATGAGCTTCAGGGGCCTTCGGAAAATGGCGAGGGCGATTATCGCTATCGGAAAAGCGAGAATGATATACACTGCCGGCTCCATAACCTGTCCCTCCGGAATAAGATATTGAATCTTATTCGGATTTCGCCGCCTTTATGCCCCTGCGCTCGTCTATCTTTTTAAACACGAGCGAGCATAAAAGGCCGGAGAGGAGCCCGGCGCACACGCCGATGACTATGCCGCCGAGAACGTCGGAGGGGTAGTGCATCATAAGATAGTTTCGGCTTATGCCCATTATCAGTATGTACACTATCGCCCACGGCAGATATTTCTTCCCGCGCGAGCAGCAGAAGGCGATGGAGAAGTCGGCGGCAACGGTCACGTGGCCGGAGGGGAAGGAGAAGTCGTGCTCAACGTCCATCCACCTGCCCAGGCTCTCCCACCAGAGCTTTACGTTCACCGTGTCGAAGTCGTAGGGCCTCGGGCGCTGGACGAGGGGCTTTATCGTGAGGTTGGTAAACAAAGCGCCTATCATTATGCCGGCAAGGCAGCATATCCCCGTCCGCCGCGTCTTCTTAAAGAACATCATTACGATTGAGACGGCCATCAGCAGATACCCGCCCTTGCCCGTCAGGCTTATAACGTACATTATCGGGCTCAAAACTGCGCCGACAGCCTCCGAAACGGAGTGGTAAAAGCCGAGTATGGCGAAATCGAGCTCCCAGAACAGGGAGTTCAGGAATGAAGCGGCTCCGGTAAGACCCGCCGTTAGTAAAAGCATAGCGCACCTCCGCTGATTGTTTATATCCGTATTTTACAAAAAAGCCGCGCGTATTGCAAGATAAAAAAGCGCCCACCCTTTCGGGCGGGCAAAATAGGGTTGTGGGATAAAGATATGAGCTTACAGCTCCCGTTGCCGGGGGAATAAGCTGTACTCTGATAATAGCACCGTTGGAAATATTTGTAAATAGGAAGTTTTGTCGAATTTATTCTTTTTCCAGTTTTACCCGCACCTTAGGCATCATAACGTATTCGACGCCCGCGGCCTTCAGCATGCGCTTGGAGGCGGTATTTGCCTCGGTGCCGTCGTACTTGTCGTCCATACAGACGATGCGCTTGATGCCGCTCTGGATTATGAGCTTGGCGCACTCGTTGCAGGGAAAGAGGCTCACGTAGATGCTGCAGCCGTCGAGCGGGCTCGTTGAGTTCAGGATGGCGTTTGCCTCGGCGTGGACGACGTAGGGATATTTGTTATCCAAAAAGCCCTCGGCGCTGCGCTCCCAGGGAAACTCGTCATCGCTGCAGCCGTAGGGGAAGCCGTTGTACCCTATGCCGACGATGCGCTTTCTCTCGTTCACGATGCAGGCGCCCACCTGGGTGTTCGGGTCCTTTGAGCGGAGGGCGGACAGGAGGGACACGCCCATAAAATAGTCGTCCCAGCTTATGTAGTTTCCGTTCTTCATAGTTTCCCCTTTCGTATACGTATTTTGCCGTAGGGAGGCATGCCTACATGCCTCCGCCAAATTACGGAACGGTTGCAAAATCGGCGGAGCGATGTGGGCATCGCTCCCTACGCATATCACAATCATTAGGAAAAAGGCGGGCAAAAATGCCCGCCGTGTTTTTTTATCTGAGGCTTTCGATGGCCTCGCAGAGCTCGCCCACGGTGGTCACGTCCTTGACGGCCTCCTGGGGTATGGTCATCTGGAACCTGTCCTCGATGGTCATAAGCAGGTCGACGACGTCGAGACTGTCCGCGCCGATATCGTCGGCAAGGGAGGTGGACTCGGTTATGCGCTCGGGGTCGATATCGAGCTCTTCAACGATGATGTTCTTTATATCTTCAAACATTAGTTAAGACTCCTTTCTGGGCAAACGGCGATTGATTTTGAGACGAAGCCGCGGCGGAAAAGGACCGCAATCAGCACCATTCTCTCGTTATCTTGTCCTTAGACGGCTGGGCGGGCGCTTCGGATACCTCGGGCTGAGGACGGGGGGCGGAGGCGCGGGGCGCGCGGTCTCTGCGCTCACGCGGGCGCTCGGCTTCGGTCTCGGCCTTCTGCGTTCTGTCGTAGGCGACTACAACGCGGCGGTTCGGCTCGGTGCCGGTGGAGTAGGTGGTGACGCCCGAAAAGCCCTGGAGGGCGGTGTGGATAACGTGGCGCTCGTAGGCGTTCATCGGCTCGAGGGTCATATTGCGCCTGTACTTTACGACCTTGGCGGCCGTCTTGCGGGCGAGGCCGGAGAGGGCGTCGACCCTCTTCGCTCTGTAGTTCTCGGCGTCCACGTTTACGCGGATGCGCTCGTTCTCGCCGTTGTTGATAACGTAGTTCGTGAGGTGCTGGATAGCGTCTAAAGTCTCGCCGCGCCTGCCGATGAGGGCTCCGACCCTCGCGCCCGTGAGCTCGACGGAGACCGTCTTCTCTGCGGGGTCGTATACGGCGGCGGCCTCGGCCTCGACGTTCATCTTCTCAAACAGTCCGGAAAGGAAAGATTCGACCTCGGCGGTCTTCTCGTTCTTCTCGCCCTCAAGGGGCTTTTCCTCGGCCTTTACCGGGGCGGGGGCGGGCTTTTCGGCCTTTTTCTCGGGCTTCTTCTCAGCCTTCTTTTCGGATTTTTCGCGCTTGGGCTCGGGCTTAGGCTCGGGCTTCTTTTCGGGCTCCGGCTTTTTCTCGGGCTCGGGCTGCGGCTCCTCGCCGGGAACCTCGTAGCTCACCCTGACCCTCGCCGGAACGGCGCCGAAGCCCAGAAAACCCGTTTTGCCCATATCGAGGATCTCGAGCGAAACGTCGTCCATGCTGAGACCCAGCGTTTTAAGGGCGGACTCGATCGCATCGTCCTTGGTCTTGCCGGTGGCTTCTATTGACTTGATCATATTAAATTCTCCTGTTATTCCGCGCTTTCATCGGCGCCGGGTGCGTCTTCATTTTCTTCTTCCTTGCGGGTGTAGCGGTCAGGGTCGTAGGCTCTGCCGCGGGCGTATTTCCTGTGGCCTACGCGGCTCGGCTCGTAGCTCTCCTCGCCGGACTGGGCCTCCTGCCACTCGCGCTCGGCCTTCTCGCGCTCGGCCTTCTCGCGCTGAGCCTTTTTCTTCTTGGAGGTGGACTCGTTCTCCACCGTTGCGTTCATCGCCTTGAGACGCTCGGTCTCGGCGCGCTTTGCCTCAAGCTCCGCCTCGCGCTCTGCGCGCTTTTTGTCCATCTCAGCCGTCTCAACGGCGAGGATGGCCTTATAACGCTTTGTGAGAACTATCTCCTGCACTATGGAGAGAAGGGAGCCCATCGCCCAGTAAAGGCCGAGAGCGGCGGGCATCATAAAGGCGAAAACGAGGGTCATTATCGGCATAAGGAAGGTCAGCATCCCGCCGGAAGCCTGCTGGCTGGGGTCCATCGGCGGGTTCAGCTTCTTCGTGACGGCCGTGGTCGCGTAAGTCAGAGCGGCGGCGATAACGGGGATAAGGAAGAGACCGATATTATTCCACGAAAAGGTCTCCCAGGTCCAGAACTGCCAGCTCGGCGTTGCTCCGAGGTCAAGACCGAGAAAGTTATAGAAGAGGGGACGGAGATTTTCCGAATAGGTCTTCATCTTCTCGGGGCTCAGATGCTCGGTGATGAACTGGGAGAGCTGGATCTCGCCGTAAGCCGCGTTGCCGGAGGCGACGTAGCCGAAGTTCGCCGTAAGGTCGGTGATGAGGGCGCTGCCCTCGGCGATGACCTCCTTCGCGACGCCCATCATGCAGGTGATAGGCTCGCGGATAGCGTAGTAAAGGGCGATGAGTATCGGGAAGGGGATAAGGCTCCAGAGACAGCCGGACATCGGGCTCGCGCCCGCCTCCTTATAGAGCTTCTGCATCTCCTCCGCGTACTTCTGCTTGTTGTTGCCGTACTTCTTCTGAAGCTCAGCCATCTGCGGCTGAAGAAGCTGGGTACGCATCATGCCCCGCTTCGACTTCATCTGGAAGGGGAGCATAATGAGCCTGACGATGATGGCAAAAAGTATGATCGCGATACCGTAGTTATTGGTAAACTCGTATAGCCGCATCATCAGCCAGCCAAAGGGTTTAGAAATAGCTTCAAACATTGCGTAACTCCAATCTTCGGTTATCAGGGGACTGGATCGTAGTAGTCGAGCTCCTTGAAATGAAATGGGTGGCAGCGGCTTAAGCGCTTTATCGCGAGCCAGCCGCCCTTTAAAGCCCCGTACTTCTCGATGGCCTCGTAGGCGTACTTCGAGCAGGTGGGCGTAAAGCGGCAGCAGGGCGGCTTATTCGGCGAGATGTGCTTTCTGTAAAAGCGTATCGCCCATAAAAGCAGCTTCTTCATCTCAGCGCTCCCAGCTTTCCCATAAGCTTTAGAAAATCAGCGCAAAGCTCGGTAAACGGGGCGTTTATCGCCCGCGAGCGGGCAACGACGACTATATCGTAACCCGGGCGAAAGCACTCCTCGTTAAGCCGGTACGCCTCGCGCAGCCGGCGCCTTACCCTGTTGCGGACTACGGCGTGGCCGAGCTTCGCGCTCACGGTTATGCCGAGGCGGTTAAATTCGCCCTTCCGCCTGCGGATATATACGGCCATGAGCGGGGATACCGCCGTTTCGCCCTTTCTGTAAAGGCGGCGGAACTCGTGGTTTTCTTTAAGGCTGCGGGAAAATTTCAAGGAAATCAGACTCCTGTTCAGGTACGAAGCAATATTTCCGCGTATGCTTCGCAAGGGCGAGTCCCCCCCGCCCTTAAAAAATCACTTTTTACCTTTTCTTTCCACCTCAGTGGGTGAGCCTTGCGCGGCCCTTCAGACGTCTCGCGTGAAGTACCTTGCGTCCGTTAGCGGTGGACATTCTCTTGCGGAAGCCGTGCTCCTTGGAGCGGTGCAGCTTCTTGGGCTGATAGGTTCTCTTCATCTTTTTACACCTCCATTGAAAAGATTATACTCGACATCGCCCGGTTAAATGGGCGAAGCAGTAGCGTTTTTTGCCCGCGGAAAGCCCGCAGGGAAGTATATTTTACCCTAAAAAGGGGGGTCCTGTCAACAAAAAGTTTTCCGTTTTCCGGTTTCAGCGGTCGGATCCGCCGGACAGGTAGTATTCCGCCGCCTCGTCGGGCGAGGAAAAGAGAGGTATCGAGCCACGTTTCCCGCCTTCTTTGGATACGGAAACGCCTCCCGCCTCAGCCTCGAGGGCGGCGACGGGCTCGTCCCTGTAAAAATGGTCGCGCCTTATGTGCTCAAGCTCGTGCTCGAGCCACGCCCGCCTTTTCTCCTCCGGGCTGCGGGAGTTTATATAGATATCGAAGGAGCCGTCGTCATTCGGCACCACCGTTCCGTCTATAGTCGGCGGGAGCTCAACGAGGCGGACGAAGTAATCCGGGGTCCACAAGGCTTATTCGCCCCTCCTTCGCAGCTCCTCTATCATCTTCGCCGCAAGCTCCACGTCCTGCCGCGTTGCGTTTTTCGAGACGTGGAAGAGCATACGCAGATCCTCCCGCGTGGCGAGAGCCTGAAGTATCTCGGTAAGCTCCGGGTCGGAGTTAACTAGCCCGGCGGCGTCCTCCCCGTGGAGAAGATAGTCGGCGGATACGCCGAAGAATTTGGATAGCTTTTCGAGAGTAGCCGAGCGGGGGAGTATCCCCTCCTTCCAGCGGACGGAGAGAGCGTTCGATATCCCGATCAGCTCCGACGTCTGCCTGCTGTGGGGCTTAACGCCCTTCTGCCTGCAAAGCTCGCAGTACCTTTCATAAAAAGTCATAGCCTGCCTCCAAAAAAATATTTAAGATTTTACCCTTGACAAGCTTAAAAAGTTAGTGCTATTATCTATACATAAATTAAAAATTTAAGGCTAAGCCTACAGATGCTTTAGTTTAGCTGTCCTGCCAAGCTTAACATATTAAGCAAGAAATGTCAATGGGGTGGAGGTAAAATCGACTGGTAAAATGTTAGAAGAGAGAAGGACGGAGCCGAGAGAGGAAAAGCCCGTGCGCATATGCCGCCGCTGCGGCGGCGAGATTTGGGCGTGGGAGGAGTTCGGCGAGGACGGCGAGGGCAGAGCCGTATGCTCCGACTGCGCCGAGGACGAGTGGAGGGAGCTTCTGCCGGGTGAAAAGCTTGAGCTTCTGGGCTATGAGACGAGGATGATAACGAGGAGGGAGTACTATTGAAGAGAGGCAGACCGAAAAAGAGAAAAAAGCCCGTTCGCAGAACGGGGCTTCCGAGGTCGGCGGCGGGAAAGAGATGCCCGTGGTCGGACTCCTGCTTTACCTGCCCGAAGGAGGACTGCGTTTCCGACGGGAAGTATTATTTTAACGAGATATTGGACGCAGACTTTCTGCGCGAGCTTACGGAGGATTAGGGGCTTTCCCGCTGCTGCGAGAAAAAACGCCGATCCGGCTTTTCGTTTGGGTCATTGTGTGGTATAATCACAAAAAACCATCGGAGCGCGGATTATGGACAAGCACACTGTTTTGCGAGATTATTTCGGATATTCGGATTTCCGCCCGGGTCAGGAGGAGCTTATTGGCGCCATCCTGTCCGGGCGGGACGCATTCGGCATCATGCCCACCGGAGGCGGAAAGAGCATATGCTATCAGGTCCCGGCGATGCTTTTGCCCGGCGTCACCTTCGTTATCTCTCCGCTTATATCCCTTATGCAGGATCAGGTGACTGCGCTGAGGCAGGCCGGAGTTCCGGCGGCTTATATCAACAGCTCCCTTTCGCTTGAGCAATTGAGGACAGTGTTTTCTAATGCCCGCGCCGGAAAGTATAAAATCGTATATGTTGCGCCCGAGCGGCTCGAGACGGAGAGCTTCGCGCGGCTTGCGGACGGGTTGAGCGTTGACCTTGTCGCCGTGGATGAGGCTCACTGCATTTCCCAGTGGGGTCAGGAGTTCCGCCCAAGCTACCTTAAGATCGTGGACTTTATAAAATCCCTTCGCCGACGCCCGGTCGTCGCCGCCTTTACAGCGACGGCAACGGAGGAGGTGCGGCGGGACGTAGAGCGAATACTTGAGCTGCGTGACCCCGTCAAGATCGTAACGGGCTTCGACAGGCCGAACCTGCGGTACGAGGTTATGCGCCCGAAACAGAAGAATACAGAGCTTGTGAGATATATCCGCAAGCACGGAA
This sequence comes from uncultured Eubacteriales bacterium, assembly GCA_900317385.1. Taxonomy (GTDB): domain Bacteria; phylum Bacillota; class Clostridia; order Oscillospirales; family Oscillospiraceae; genus RUG626. The sequence continues at coordinate 8,499 of ONGN01000011.1, read as the reverse complement.
ACCGGAGTGGCATTGTCTATTGCGCAACGAGGAAAAAGGTCGAGAGCGTCTGCGGCCTTCTGCGGGAGTGCGGAATCGCCGCGACACGCTACCACGCGGGGCTCGATGAGGAGGAGCGGAGGAAAAACCAGGAGGATTTCCTGTTTGACCGCTGTACGGTCATGGTCGCAACTAACGCCTTCGGTATGGGGATCGATAAGTCCAACGTGCGCTACGTTATCCACTACAATATGCCGAAAAGCCTTGAGGCTTACTACCAGGAGGCCGGAAGAGCGGGGCGCGACGGGGAGAGCGCCGACTGCCTCATGCTTTTCTCGGCCGGAGATATTATGACGGCGCGCTTCCTCATTGAAAACGGGTCTGAGAGCAGGGAGCTCTCCGCTGAGGAGAGAGCGAGAATACTTGAAGCCGACCTCGGGCGGCTTGAGATAATGGCGGGCTATTGCAAAACCACTGAATGCTATCGCGGCTACATTCTCGACTATTTCGGACAGAGCCACCCAAAAAGCTGCGGAAATTGCGGAAACTGCAGTGCGGTATTCGACAATAAAGACATTACCACTGAGGCGCAGATGATACTCTCGTGCATAAAGCGCATCGAAACAAAGCTGGACTATAACGTCGGCGCGACTCTCCTGATGGACACGCTGCGCGGCGGACATACGGACAAGATAAGGGCGCTAAGGCTTGATAAGCTCTCCACGTATGGGCTGATGCGGAACGATAAGCCGCAGGAAATAAAGCTCTATATCGATAGACTCGAGGAACTTGGGTATATATACACCGATAAAAAGTACAAGGCGCTGCACCTTACGGACAAGGCGGGAGCGGTACTCTTCCGGGGCGAAAAGGTGATATTCAAGCGCAAAAAAGAAGCTCCCGCAAAAAAGAAGAAGCAAAAGTCAATTACCGCTCAGCCCGAAATCCACGATACGTTCGAGGAGCTTCGCGCCCTTCGCCGAAGGATTGCGGATGAGGAGGGAATGCCGGCCTTCGTGGTGTTCACCGACGCCGCGCTTCGGGATATGGCGGAAAAAATGCCGGTGACGGAGGCGGAATTTTTGGAGGTCTCCGGAGTGGGCCTGGCAAAGCTGCAAAAGTACGGAAAGGTGTTTTTGAAGAAAATCAGAGAGCTTGTCGCGGGGAGGTGTGACGGTGATCAGAATACTGATAGCTGAGGACGAGGCGGCTATCGTCCGTGCGCTGGAGGACTATCTCAAAAGCGAGGGCTTTGAGACCGAGGCCGCGTCCGGAGAGGACGAAGCCGCTGAAAAGCTGAACAGGCAGAGCTTCGACCTCGTTCTGGCGGATATTTCGCTCTCCGACGGAAGCGGCTTCGGCGTCTGCGCCGCTTCAAAGGAGAAGGGGCTGCCGGTCATATTCCTCACCGCATCCGGCGATGAAAACACCGTCGTGCGCGGCCTCGATATGGGCGCGGACGACTATATAGCAAAGCCCTTTCGCCCACGCGAGCTTGTAAGCCGCATCCGCAGCGTTCTGCGCAGAAGCGGCAGGGCGCAGTCCTCCGTTTCGCTCGGGGCGGTAACGCTCGATACCGGAAGAGGAACGGTTACAAAGGACGGTGAGCCCGTCGCCCTCTCCGCCCTCGAATTTAAGCTTCTGATGACATTCGTGAACAACAGGGGAAAGCTCCTTTCCCGCGCAAGGCTGCTTGAGGAGATTTGGGACGCGGGCGGCGATTTCGTGAACGACAACACGCTGACGGTTTACATAAAGCGCCTGCGGGAGAAGATAGAGGACGACCCGCAGGAGCCGAAGATAATAAACACCGTGCGCGGGCTCGGCTACAGGGTGGATTAGTATGAAGCTTTTGCGAAACCCCGAGATAAAGCGGGAGCTTTTTATTTACGCCGCCGTTACCGTGATTTTTGCGGCGGCAGGTTTTTTCGTAAGCCCGCTTTGCGGCGCGCTTATTCTCGCTCTCGGCGCCTGCCTAAGCCTTCTTCATCTGCTGTTTGCGCGAAAGCGCTATGCGGAGATGGAAAAGCTCGCCGAGAGCATCGACCGCGCGCTCCACGGGCAGGAGACCGCTCTTATAGGCGACGAGGCTGAGGGCGAGCTTGGCATACTCAAAAGTGAGATACGCAAGCTTTTTTCCCGCCTTTCGGAGCAAAAGGACCTTTTAAGCGCGGAAAAGATACGCCTGACGGAGGCAATTCAGGACATTTTCCACCAGCTCAGAACGCCGCTTACGAGTATGAGCATCGTGACGTCGCTCTTGGAGGACGAAGACCTGACTTACGAGCTCCGGGTACAAAGGACGAGGGAGCTTAAGCGCCAGCTTGAGCGCATCGAGTGGCTCGTGGAGACGCTTTTGAAGCTTTCCAAGATCGATGCGGGCACGGCGCAGTTTAAAAAGGACAGCGTTTCCGTAAAGGAAGCTTTCGACAAGGCGGCTGAGCCTCTCATAATCCCGATGGAGCTGCGCGGACAGACGCTGACGGTAAAGGCCGCGGACGAGCGCTTTACGGGCGACCTCAACTGGACGGCGGAGGCGCTGGGGAATATCCTCAAAAACTCGATGGAGCATACGCCCGAGGGCGGCGAGATAAGCGTTGAGGCCGAGGAAACGGCGCTCTACACCGAGCTGCGCATTTTGGACAGCGGCTCCGGCTTCGATAAAGAGGATATACCGCATATCTTCGAGCGCTTTTATAAGGGGAAAAACGCCGCCGACAGCTCGGTCGGCATCGGCCTTGCCCTTGCGCGGAGCATAATTGCCGCCCAGAACGGCGCCATAAGCGCGAAAAACGGAAAGGATGGCGGCGCTAAGTTTACCATCAGGTTTTACAAGAGCGTTATATAAAACTTTCCGTTTTTTCAAAAACTGTCACCGAATTGTCACTTTCATATGTTATCATACCTCCGTAACAAAGCTTACGGAGGTGTTTTTTTATGGAGATTTTGAGGGTAGAAAACCTTACCAAAATATACGGCAGCGGAGAAAACGAGGTCCGGGCTCTGGACGGGGTCTCCTTCTCGGTCGAGAAGGGCGAGTTTTTGGCGATAATCGGTCCGTCCGGGTCAGGAAAGAGCACGCTCATACATATCCTCGGGGGCGTGGACAGGCCGACTGACGGCAAGGTCTTTCTAAACGGACAGGACGTTTACGCGCAGAACGAGGAGCAGCTTGCGATATTCCGCAGGCGTGAGGTCGGCCTCGTCTACCAGTTCTATAACCTCATCCCCGTTCTGAACGCCGAAGAGAATATGACGCTGCCGGTGCTTTTGGACGGGCGGCCCGTCAATTCGGATAGAGTGGAGGAGCTTCTAAAAACGCTCGGCCTTTCAGACAGACGGCGCAGCCTGCCGAACCAGCTCTCCGGCGGTCAGCAGCAGCGCGTTTCCATCGGCAGGGCGCTGATGAACGCGCCGAGCATCGTGCTTGCCGACGAGCCGACGGGGAACCTCGACTCAAAGAACAGCCAGGAGATAGTCGGTCTTCTGCGCGAGTCGAATATAAAATACGGACAGACGCTGATCGTAATAACCCACGATGAGAATATCGCCCTGCAGGCAGACCGCATTATCGCCATCGAGGACGGGCACATCACCCGCGACGAGCGCATCAGGGGGCCGAGGGTATGAATATACTGGCAAAATACACCCGCCGCTCCCTAAGCCGGAACAAGACGCGCACTCTCGTTACTATCATTGGCATAGTGCTCTCTATGGCGCTGTTTACGGCGGTCATCGAGGGGGCGTGGTCGGGGCTTTCGTTTCTCATCCGCGCCGAGGTCGAGACGAGCGGCAGCTATATGGTAATCGTTCCCGCCGAGACGGCGGAAAAGCGGCAGCGCCTCGCCGCCGACGGCAGGATTAAGAGCTACGCCCTCGTCTGGGAGGAGGACGCGGACGCCGAGGGCGCGGAGTACGTCCCCTCGCTCGCGACTGTAACGGAGGACTTTCCGGCGCTCAGCGGGCTCAAGCTTATTAGCGGCAGGTATCCCGAAAAAGCGGGCGAGGTCATAGTTCCCGATTCGTGGCTCAGCGATATGCGGGACGCGGTTTCGGAGGAATATACCATCGTCGGAACGTATAAGCATTTTTTCTATACCGCGATAACCTTCGGAGAGAGCTATGGCTACGCGGAGGCGTGGGTCGAGCTCAAAAACCCCGCCGAGTACGAGAGCTTCGCCAAAAGCTACGGCGAGGAGTTCCTTACGCACAGGATGCTGCTCGTTTTATACGGGGCGGCGGGGAGCAATAACCTGCGCTCGTTTCTATTCGGCTTTACGGCGATACTCGTCGGGCTCATAATGTTCGGCTCGATATCGCTCATTTATAACTCATTTTCCATCTCAGTCGCGGACAGGACGCGTGAGTTCGGCATACTGAAATCCGTCGGCGCTACGAAAAAGCAGATACGCCGCTCGGTGCTCTACGAGGCTCTCGTTCTAAGCGCCGCCGCGATCCCGATCGGCCTCATCGTCGGCTGCGCCGGAATAGGCATCACGCTATATCTCCTGCGCGACGCTTTCGGCGCCTTTACCTCTGTGAAGGACGTTGAGATGCGCCTTGAGCCGAATCCGCTCGCTCTTTCGATAGCGGCGGCAATTTGCCTCGTTACCACGCTTATCTCCGCCTGGATCCCGGCTCTGCGCGCTATGCGCACCCCGCCGATGGAGGCGATAAGGCAGACGGCGGACGTCAAAATAAGGGAGCGGGAGATCAAAACCTCGCGGCTTACCGCAAAGCTCTTCGGCTTTGAGGGCACGATGGCGGCGAAGAATTTCAAGCGCAGCCGCAGGCGCTACCGCTCCACCGTGATAAGCCTGTTTTTGTCCATCGTGCTTTTCATCTCGGCGTCGAGCTTCTGCGCCTATCTCACGGACGCCGTGGAGATGGGGCTCGCGAACGATACCGGAGAGGATATCTACTACAGGACCTACGGCAGCGATATGCCCGACCCGGAGGGGCTTTTTGCAAAGCTCATCACTGTCGAGGGCATGGAGGACGGCTGGTACTTCACGAAATACTGGTTGCACCTTGAGACGGAGGCATTAAACGCCGACCCGAGCGTAAGCGTCGTCAGCGGCGACATGGCATATTGGAGCGGGCGGCTCGTATTCCTGCGCGACGAGGAGTTCCGCGCGCTCTGCAGCGAAAACGGAGAAGACCCGGAGGACTATTTCGACCCCGCCGCGCCGCGGGCGCTTATCTTGAACGAGTACACCTACGAGATATTTACCGACAACGGCAAATACTATATGAACGCCCGGTTTTTAAACGAGGCGAAGCTCCCCGCTCCGGTATATTTCGAGGCGGCAAAGGGGATCGAGGGCTACTTTTTCGCGGGATATGCCGATGATGAGACTTGCTGTTACGTGCCGGTAGAGCTTACAGGGTCAGGCGAGGGCTATGACCTTGACGACGAGCGCATTCTGCGCGTTCCCGCAAGCGAGGCCATCACGCGGCAGGAGCTGACCGTCACCCGCGCTCTCAAAACGCGGCCGATGGGTCTTGGCGGAACGGACATTCACGTCATACTTCCGTGGTCGATGAGCGGCTTCGTCGTGCACGAGGATTATTACGATACCGAATACGTCTTCAAGGCGTCGCAGCACGCGAAGGCCGCCGAGGATATGAGGGAGCTCCTGCAGTCGCTTGACCTTGAAAGCTATACGCTTCAGGACAAGGCGGCTGACGAGGAGAATATGCGCATGCTGTCGCTCGTGATAAACGTGATGGCCTACGGCTTCATAATCCTCATTAGCCTTATCGCGGCGGCGAACGTATTCAACACTATATCGACGAGCATCGGCCTAAGGCGCCGCGAATTCGCCATGCTCCGCAGCATCGGAATGGGGAATAGGAGCTTTATGCGTATGCTCAGATACGAGTGCGCGATATACGGGGCAAAGGCGCTTCTGTGGGGTCTGCCCGCCGCCGCCATCGTGACCTACGGCATTTATACGGCGACGAACAGTCTGACAGAGCAGCCCTTCTATATCCCACCCGTGCCTGTCGCCATAGCCGTATTCAGCGTGTTCGCCGTAGTGTTCGCGACGATGCTGTATTCCGCGGCGAAGATACGGAAGGATAACCCCATCGACGCGCTGAAAAACGAGAATTTGTAATAAATTCGGCAGACGTATACCACAAGTATACTTTACAATTCTGCTTTCCGGGTATATACTGACGGCAGAAACGGAAGAGCATATCTTCAGAAAGGAAAAAAAGACAATGATCATAAATATTCGCTTTAGCCTTAAATATGAGTATTCACTGTTCGAGGAATTTTCGAACGGTCTTTTGTCGTGCTCATATAAGGCTGATGGCGAATATATGTTCGGTCCGGCGTAATAGCTGAAAACCGCGTATATAAGTAAACCGCTTGTCTTGTATGAGACAGGCGGTTTTTCTATTACGCGAAAGGAGGTTAAAAAATGCCGACAATAGATATCAAGGCTACAGGACAAAATATCGTCCGTTTACGCAACCACGCAGGCATCACGGTAAAAAAGATGCAGGACAGATTGGGCTTCGGCACCCCGCAGGCAATCTACAAGTGGCAGAGGGGAGACGCCTTGCCCACGATAGACAACATGGTTGTGTTAGCTGACATGTTCAACGTAAGAATAGACGACATCATCGTAATAACTCAATAAGAATTCGCCCTTGAAAAAGGGCGTATGGCCCCTTAGTCAAGCAGGATAAGACGCCGGCCTCTCAAGCCGGAGGCGTCGGGTTCAAGTCCCACAGGGGTCACCATACGGGTCGATAGCTCAGTAGGTAGAGCGGGAGACTGAAGAGCTCCGCGTCGGAGGTTCGATTCCTTCTCGACCCACCAGTATACTCCCGTCCACTAAACGGTCAGGTGACCGGCCTTTCAAGCCGGAAATGCGGGTTCAAGCCCCGCCGGGAGTACCAATAATATGCTCAACTGGCGCAACCGGCAGACGCGGCGGGTCCAGACCCCGTGCCGAAAGGCGTTCCGAGTTCGAGTCTCGCTATCCGCACCAATATGGGAGAGTACCCAAGTCCGGTCAAAGGGGGCAGACTGTAAATCTGTTGTCACTGACTTCACAGGTTCAAATCCTGTCTCTCCCACCAAAATGCCTCCTTGGTGTCAGCGGCAGCACAGCGGACTTTTAATCCGTCAGGGAAGAGTTCGAATCTCTTAGGAGGTACCAAAAATACGGAGAAATCACAACGCGAAATTACACTTTTCCAAACATTTATCCGCGGATAATCAAAGACAAATTATGAGCGAGGGATCTGCCTCGGCCGCAAGCTGTAGCAAATATTGCACAGCAAGGTCTGGAACGGCAGATATCCTGTTGCATTTAATCGATAATATGTTATAATGCATAATAGAATAATATTATAGGACTGTATAATAGTACGATTTGCCGCCTGCCAGATGAATTAAAAAGCAACGCGTACTCCACCAATGCAGGCTGGAAACGAATAGGGACGAACGTGATAATCAAATCTAACAGTTATTCAGAAGGAGATTGTCAAATGTCAAGATATGCGATAGGTTTGGATATCGGAATAACATCAGTCGGCGCGGCGGTAGTTTCTCTTAACTCAAACGATGAGCCGGACGGCATAATCCGCCTGTGCTCAAGAATCTTTGAAAAGCCGGAAGTTCCGAAAACCGGAGAGACGCTTGCTTCCGTCAGGCGCCAGGCGAGAAGCATAAGACGCGTGTTAAGAAGAAGACATCACAGAAAAGAACGCATCCGGGAACTGATTGTTTCTTCCGGGCTGCTGAGCCAACATGAACTTGATGCCCTTTTTGATAAGCCGAAGCTCGAGGATGTCTATTTACTTAGAGCGAGGGCGCTTGACGAGAGAATAGGAAGAGAAGAATTTGTCAGAATACTGATCCACCTGTCACAGAGAAGAGGCTTTAAATCTAACCGCAAGTCCGACAGCAAGAGCAAGGACGGGGCCTTGCTTGACGCCGTTAAAGAGAACGAGCAAAGAATGTCTTGCGAACAATACCGAACGGTGGGAGAGATGTTCGCAAAAGACGAGGCTTTTGCCGAGACAAAACGCAACAGAAATTATGTACCTTTATGGGATGAAAGCAAAAAAGTGCTTACCAGTGGAACTAATATATTGTCGTTTTTTCTTGATGGCTCAAGAAGAGTCTTTAAAGTTGATGACATGGGATTTGTTCTTCCCGGGGGGCGAAATGTTATATTTCCCGTGATAGCAGGACAGCCTGTAGAGACTGCTGTAAAGGCTCTTAACGATATCGGCTTTATAGCATCTCCCGGAAATTATTCCGCAAGCGAGACAGTAGAAGCAGGTAAGGTCATTGGCTATGAAAACTATAATGCCGGCGATATGGCACCCTACGGAGCGAAGATAAGCATAAACATTTCCACAGGCTCCGATTCCGGCGAGGGCTGATCTTCAGACGAAAAATTTAGCATATAAAAATACTGCTGTTGTATCGTTGAAACGATATGACAGCAGTTTTTTATTGCAAAAAAAGAAGCATAAAAGCTGATTTGCTTC
>ONGN01000001.1 GCA_900317385.1 uncultured Eubacteriales bacterium | reverse complement strand
ATACGGCGGAGGCGTCGAACAGAAGCTCGCCGTTCTCATAGACGTCGGCGCAGACGACCTTGAATTCGCCCTTTTCCATGTTCGCCTTGAGCTGGTCGGAGCCGAAATCGAACTCGTGGTTGCCGAGAGTTACGAAATTATAACCTGCGGCGTTCATGAGCTCAACCGCGGTAGCGCCCTTGGAAACGCTGACGTAAGTGGTTCCCTGGCTGAAGTCGCCCGCGTCAACGAGCACGACCTCGGCGCCCTTCGCCTCGAAATCGGCCTTCAGAGCGGCTATGTACGCATAGCCCTCGACGGCGCCGTGAACGTCGTTCGAGTGAAGGATAACGGTCTTTCCGGTGTAATCTTCAGCGGCGACCGTGGTGACCATAAGGTCATCGAGATCCTCGCCGGCCTCAGCCTCTTCGTCAGCGACGGCGGTAAAGCCGAGCGAGAGGATGAGGCAGAGTGCAAGAAGCAGAGCTAAAAACTTACGGGTCTTTCTCATATGGTTCCCTCCTGTAAATTTAAGTGCAGGGATTTTTCCCTTATAGACAGCATACAACAAATACTGCCAAAATTCAATAGAAGCGCATAAAAAACTCCGGGGTCAATAATGCCGAAAATTTTACGGTTATTTTTGTATAAAAAGATAATAATAAGTATCGGCAACAGATTTTTCTTGCACAAGTTGACAGAATGTAGTAAAATCACGCACAGGAGCAATTTTTACATTGGAGGTAATAATTATGTCAACCAATAAATATTCCGGAACTCAGACCGAGAAAAACCTTGAGGCCGCTTTTGCGGGCGAATCCCAGGCGAGAAACAAATATACCTATTTCGCCTCGAAAGCCAAGAAGGAGGGCTATGAGCAGATCGCCGCTCTCTTCCTCAAAACGGCGGATAACGAGAAGGAGCACGCAAAGCTGTGGTTCAAGGAGCTCGAGGGGATAGGGAACACCGCAGAGAACCTTGAGGCAGCGGCCGGCGGAGAAAACTACGAGTGGACCGATATGTACGAGGGCTTCGCGAAGACGGCGGATGCCGAGGGCTTCCCCGAGCTCGCCGCCAAGTTCAGAGGCGTTGCCGAGATCGAGAGACATCACGAGGAGCGTTACCGCGCCCTTCTTAAGAATATCGAGATGCAGGAGGTATTCAAGAAGAGCAGCGTTAAGGTTTGGGAGTGCCGCAACTGCGGCCATATCGTCGTGGGCGAAGCGGCGCCCGAGGTATGCCCCGTCTGCGCTCATCCCCAGTCGTACTTCGAAGTAAGAGAAGAGAACTATTGATATAATGATATAAACAGAGCTCAGGCGCAAATTAAATACGCCTGAGCTCTAATTTATCAATTAAATGGAGCGAGAATTTATCAACGAGGGCGAGGGCGGCAAGCTCCGTTTCCGGTATCCAGGTATCCTCCGGACGGTGCGCGTCCGAGCCGAGGATAACGGTGTTGCCCTCTTCTCCGGCAATGCGCCAGAAACGCTCGTTCGGATAGTGCCTTCCGTTTCTCATGCCGAGCAGGTTAATTTCGAGCGGTATGCCGAGCTCCCGCGCCCTTACGCAAAGGCGGCGGTAGCCGCGATAATACTCCGAGACCTCGCCCTCAAACCGCAAAACGTCCGGGTGGGCGATATAGGAGAAAAGCCCCGTTTCCATACCCTCGATGACCTGAGATACGTACCTGTCCAGATCGGCGGGATCGGTCGTCGCAGCCATTGTGCCCGGCTCGCCGATCTCATCTCCGAAAAAGTGCTGACCGAGGATCATATACTCAACCCCGTTTGCCCTGAGATCGTCGACGAGAGAGGAGAAGTAGCGGGGATAGTACTCAGCCTCAACGCCGAGATGCAGCTCGATTTTGCCCGCATACTCGTTACGCATGGCAAAAAACGTCTCCGCGTAATCCGGAAGCATTTCGGGCTCCATTCTGACTCCGGGATATCTGCCCGGCCTGTCAAAGCGGTAGGGAGCGTGATCCGAAAAGCCGAGGATTTCAATCCCGCCCTCGATCGCCCTCTCAATATATTCGCGCTCCGAGCCGACCGCATGGCCGCAGCGTGGAGTGTGGGTGTGGTAGTTTGCTATCATGTCGCTCCTCCTCATCATTGCGCTCAATTATATACTGAGGTGCGCAAAAAAGCAAATAATATTTGCGCTTTGGCAGTTTGCATCATTAAAGAGGCGGGAAGTGCGAAAAATCGTCAACAATCACATTGTAATTCAAAACAATCGTGTTAAAATAATAACAATGGGCGGGGTCATAAGCCACAATCAGCCGTCCAAAGGAGTATGAGCTTATGGAAGAAATGAAATACCCCATCGTAGACGGAGCCGAGAGCTTCGAGGCCCTGCTTGAAAGGGTAAGGGCGGCGGAGCGCAAGTTCGCCTCCTATTCTCAGGAAGAGGTAGATAAGATATTCAAGGCCGCCGCCGTAGCCGCCAACCGCGCGAGGATACCGCTTGCGAAGATGGCGGTGGAGGAGACCGGCATGGGCGTGGTCGAGGACAAGGTAATAAAAAACCACTTTGCCTCCGAGTATATCTACAACGCTTACAGGGACGCGAAGACCTGCGGCGTTATAGAAGAGGATAAGGCCTACGGCATAAAGAAGATAGCCGAGCCCGTCGGCGTTATCGCCGCCGTAATACCCACGACGAACCCGACGAGCACGGCGATATTCAAGACTCTCGTCTCGCTCAAAACGAGAAACGGCATAATCATCAGCCCGCACCCGAGGGCGAAGAAGTCGACTATAGCCGCCGCAAAGCTCGTTCTCGAGGCAGCCGTAGCCGCCGGAGCACCCGAGGATATCATTGGCTGGATCGACGTGCCCAGCCTTGAGCTGACGAACACCCTTATGCGCGAGGCCGATCTCATCCTCGCGACGGGCGGCCCCGGAATGGTGAACGCCGCTTATTCGAGCGGCACGCCCGCCGTCGGCGTAGGAGCGGGAAACACCCCCGCTATAATCACCGAGAGCGCAGATCTCACCCTCGCGGTAAACAGCATTATCCACTCCAAGACCTTTGATAACGGTATGATCTGCGCATCCGAGCAGAGCTGCATCGCGCTTGACGGGGTCTACGATAAGGTCAAGGCGGAGTTCGCCGCCCGCGGCTGCTATTTCCTCAGCCCGGAGGAGACCGACAAGGTACGCAAGGTCATAATCGTAAACGGCACGGTGAACGCGAAGATAGTCGGACAGAAGGCGCACAGGATAGCGGAGCTTGCCGGCGTCAGCGTACCCGAGAGCACGAAGATACTCATCGGCGAAGTCGAGTCTGTCGAGCTTGCCGAGGCGTTCGCGCACGAGAAGCTGAGCCCCGTGCTCGCCATGTACAGGGCAAAGAGCTTTGAGGACGCGGTACAGAAGGCGGAAAGGCTTATCGCCGACGGCGGCTTCGGCCATACGTCTTCCATCTATATAAACGAGCTCGTTGAGCCCGAAAATCTCAAGGAGTTCTATTCAAGAATGAAGACCTGCCGCGTGCTGGTAAACACCCCGGCGAGCCAGGGCGGCATCGGCGATCTGTATAACTTCAAGCTCACCCCGTCGCTCACCCTCGGCTGCGGAAGCTGGGGCGGAAACAGCGTCAGCGAAAACGTGAGCGTAAAGCACCTCGTTAATATCAAGACGGTTGCCGAGAGGAGAGAGAATATGCTTTGGTTCCGCGCGCCCGATAAGGTCTACTTCAAGAAGGGCTGCCTGCCCGTCGCCCTTGACGAGCTGGGAAAGGTCCTCGGCAAGAAGAAGGCGTTTATCGTTACCGACAGCTTCCTTTACAAGGCTGGCTATACGAAGCCCATAACCGATAAGCTCGACGAGCTCGGAATAACCCACACCACGTTCTACAACGTGGAGCCGGACCCCACGCTCCGCTGCGCGAAGGAGGGAGCGAAGCTTATGGCTTCCTTCGAGCCGGACGTTATCATCGCCTTCGGCGGCGGCTCGGCCATGGACGCGGGCAAGATAATGTGGGTGCTCTACGAGCATCCGGACGCCGACTTTGCCGATATGGCGATGCGCTTCTCCGATATAAGAAAAAGGATATACACCTTCCCGCATATGGGCGACAAGGCTTATTTCGTCGCCATTTCCACCTCGGCGGGTACGGGAAGCGAGGTAACGCCCTTCGCCGTCATAACCGACGAGGAGAGCGGAGTCAAGTATCCGCTTGCCGACTACGAGCTCCTGCCCGATATGGCGATAATAGACGCAGATATGCATATGACGGCGCCGAAGGGACTGACAGCCGCCTCCGGTATCGACGCCGTTACCCACGCCCTCGAGGCCTACGCCAGCATGATGGCGACCGATTATACCGACGGCCTTGCCTTAAGAGCCCTGAAGGTGATATTCGAGTACCTGCCGAGAGCTTACGATAACGGACTTACCGACGCCGTTGCGAGGGAGAAGATGGCCTCCGCCGCTACTCTCGCCGGTATGGCGTTCGCCAACGCCTTCCTCGGAGTATGCCACTCCATGGCGCACAAGCTCGGCGCCTTCCACCATATAGCCCACGGTATCGCGAACGCCCTCCTCATCGACGAGGTGCTCCGCTTCAACGCGGCCGAGGTGCCGACCAAGATGGGCACCTTCCCGCAGTACGACCACCCGCACACCCTTGCAAGGTACGCCGAGATAGCAGACTATCTCGGACTCGGCGGAAAGGACGACTCAGAGAAGCTTGAAAACCTCATTAAGGCGATTGACGAGCTCAAGGAGAGAGTCGGCATTAAGAAGACGATAGCCGATTACGGAGTAACTGAGGAGGCCTTCCTCTCCACCCTCGACGAGATGACGGAAAATGCCTTTGACGACCAGTGCACCGGGGCGAATCCCCGCTATCCGCTCATGAGCGAGCTTAAGCAGATGTACCTTAACGCGTATTACGGAAAGCATACGGAGGTGTAAAATGGTTATTATCGCAGAGAGACCGAGAAAGACAGTTTACCGCGACGGAGACCGCTGCATCAAGACCTTTGACGCGAGCTTTTCCAAGGCCGATATCCTGAACGAGGCCCTTAATCAGGCGAGGGTAGAGGAGACGGGCCTGAACATCCCCCGCCTTCGCGGAGTTACCACGATCGACGGGCGCTGGGCGATAGAGTACGATTTCATTGAGGGCAAGACCCTCGCTCAGCTCATGGAGGAGAACCCCGATAAGCTGGATGAGTACCTGAACGACTTTATCGACCTCCAGCTTAAAATGCACGCGGAGAGATGCCCGAGCCTCGGAAAGCTCAAGGACAAGATGGCGCGAAAGCTGAAGGAGGCCGATCTCGACGACACCACGAGATACGACCTTGAGATGCGCTTAAACGGGCTTCCCACCCACGCGAAGCTCTGCCACGGCGATTTCAACCCGTCGAATATCATCGTCAGGCCGGACGGAGAGATGTTTATCATCGACTGGAGCCACGCCACCCAGGGCAACGCCTCCGCCGACGCCGCGAGGACCTATCTTCTGTTCTATCTTGCGGAGAAGTTCGACCTTGCGGAAAAGTATCTCGATAAATTCTGCTTCAAGAGCCATACCGCAAAGCCCTACGTTCAGAAGTGGATGCCGATCGTCGCCGCCTCCCAGTCGGTAAAGGGAAACCCCGAGGAGCGGGAATTCCTCTTAAGCTGGGCAAGCGTAGTTGAATACTGACGCTTTAAATGAGAGCCCGCGGAAGCGGGCTCTCAAGTCATATATTCAAAAACGGGGATATTCCCTCTTCCTTTTTTTTATTTCGTGTGGTATAATACTTCTCAATAGTGGAAGTTTGTGGATTTTTCAAAAAAATATCGTATGGAGTGATAAAAATGGCTGACAACAAGGAATACTTCACACTGCCCGGCGACAAGGGCAATATCAATATCTCGGAGGACGTTATCGCCACTGTCGCGGCAAACGCCGCAAGGGACGTCGACGGCGTAGCCTCTCTCGGCCGCGACAACGGCGAGATCTGGGGCAAGAAGCCCGCTTCACGCGGCGTCCGCGTTATAAACAACGGCGAGGACGTTGCCGTTGAGCTCGGCATAATGGTGAAGAGAAACACCGCCGTTCACAAGGTCGGCACCGCCGTGCAGGACGCTGTCAAGTCCGCTCTCGAGGGCGTTACCGGCGCGAAGGTGAGCGAGGTAAACGTCCAGATACTCGGCGTTCAGCTTTAAGCACGGAGGGAATATGAACCGCTCAACGGCAAGAGAGATAGCAGTAAGGCTCGCCTTCGAGATCTCCGCGCGGGAATGCACCGCCGAGGAAGTGCTTGAAAACTTCTTTGACAGGGAGCATTACGACTCGCTCAGGGAGGAGGACAGCCTCTTTTCGGAATACCCGGACGGCGATCAGAAGGACTACATCGAAACGGTGATAAGGGGCGTCGGCGCGCATAACGCGGAGCTCGACGGCTACGTCGCCAAATACTCAAAGGGCTGGAGCTTCGGGAGAATTTCCCGCACCGCCCTCGCGGTAATGAAGGTCTCTATGTTCGAGACGATGTATATGCCTGAGATACCGAACGGAGCCTCGATCAACGAGGCGGTCGAGATAGCGAAGAAATACGACGTGCCGGAGACCGTCGCTTTCATAAACGGGATCCTCGGTTCCTTCGTCAGAGAGGAGCTTGAGGGACTGTGAAAGCCTTAGCCTTCGATACTTCCAACTACACCACCTCGGCGGCATGGTTCGATGGCAATAAGGGAGAAAATTCAGGGCGCCTGTTGGACGTAAAGCTCGGGGAACTGGGCCTTCGCCAGTCTGAGGCGCTCTTTTCTCACGTTAAGCGCCTTCCGGACATAATAGCCGCCCTCGGAGAAATCGGCGATATAGCCGCCGTGGGAGCATCCGAAAAGCCGAGAGAGACGGAGGACAGCTATATGCCCTGCTTCCTCGCGGGGGTATGCTCGGCAAAGACCGCGGCTTTTGCGCTCGGAGTGCCGTACTTCGGCTTCTCCCATCAGCAGGGTCATATCGCGGCGGCGGCATGGTCCGCGGGGCGACTGGACCTGTTGGAGAGAGAGCACCTTGCCTGGCACCTCTCCGGCGGCACTACCGAGCTGCTTTACGTCCGCCCGGAGGGAGTGGCGGTAAGATGCGAGATAATCGGCGGGACGGATGACGTTTCCGCGGGGCAGCTCATTGACAGGGCGGGTCAGGCTCTCGGCCTTCAGTTCCCGTCGGGGCGCGAGCTCGACGCCCTCTCCAAAGCCGCAAACGTAAAAGATCTGTATAAGCCGAAGATAAACGGAACGCATTTTTCCCTTTCGGGCGTTGAGCACAAGATGCACGCCCTCATTGATTCCGGCGCCTCGAAGGAGAACGCGGCTTACTTCACCCTTGCCTCGATGATATGGACGGTAGGCAGGGTTACCGAGAACGCCAAGAAGGTCTACGGGGACTTGCCCGTCCTTTTCTCCGGCGGCGTCGCTTCAAACTCGCTTCTGCGCGAGCTGACGCCGGAGGGGATATTTGCCGAGCCGAGATTTTCAACCGACAACGCCATGGGAACGGCTATTCTTACCTACAGGAGCATAGCGGAAAATGGATGATAAAATACTCTCCGTTACCCAGCTTAATGAATACGTAAAGGGCCTCGTGGAGTCCGACAGGTTTCTTTCAAACGTCGCCGTTCGCGGCGAGCTCTCAAACTATAAGGTCTACCCCTCGGGGCATCACTACTTTTCCATAAAGGACGAGGAGAGCGCGATCCGCTGCGTGATGTTCCGTGGCTCGGCCTCCGGGCTCAGGTTCCGCCCCGAGAGCGGGATGAAGGTCATCTGCACGGGCAGAGTCGCCGTTTATACGAGGGACGGAGCCTACCAGCTCTACGCAACCTCGCTCACGCCGGACGGGGTCGGCGACCTTGCTATCGCCTTTGAGCAGCTGAAGGAAAAGCTCCTGAAGGAGGGGCTTTTCGATAAGAAGCATAAGAAGCCGATACCGCGCTACCCGATGCGCGTAGGCGTGGTCACAAGCTCGGCAGGAGCCGCCGTCCACGATATAATCAGGGTCTTGAGAAAGCGCTGGCCTGTCGCGAAGATACTTCTTCTGCCCGTGAGAGTCCAGGGCGTGGAAGCCCCGCCCGAGATAGCCGGGGCTATAAGATACGCCGACCGCCATAATATCGCCGACGTGCTCATCGTAGGCCGCGGCGGCGGCAGCATGGAGGACCTATGGTGCTTTAACGATGAGAGAGTCGCCCGCGCGATATACGACTGCAATACTCCGGTAATATCCGCCGTAGGGCACGAGCCGGACGTTACCATCTCGGATTTCGTCGCCGATCTCAGAGCGGCGACCCCGTCGAACGGGGCCGAGCTCTGCGCGCCGGACGCCTCGGAGCTTATGGAATACCTCGATTCAGCCGGGATGCGAAGCTTTGCCGCCGTCGCAAATCAGCTTGCCTCCATGAAGTCGAGGCTTAAATCGCTTGAGGAAAAGCGGGTGCTGCAGGATCCGAAAAACCTCGTTGAGGACAGAAGACTGCGGATAGACCATCTTAAAACGCGGCTCGCCGCCGCCGCGTCCTCGATGCTCCACTCAGAGCGGAGAAAATACGCGGAGTTTGCCGGAAAGCTCGACGCCATGAGCCCGCTCAAGGTTTTGGGAAGAGGATATGCGATCGCCGCTAAGGCTGACGGCAAGGTCATAAGAACGGCGAGCGACGTAAAAAGCGGCGACGATATACTGGTAAAGCTCAGGGACGATACGATAGACTGCATTGTAAAGTGAGGGAGAGAAAATGGCTGAAAAGAAAAACAATCAAGGTTTTGAGCAGCAGATGGCGAGAATAGAGGAGATAGTCCGCGCCCTTGAGAAGGGCGACAGGCCGCTCGAGGAGGCACTTTCGCTTTTCGAGGAGGGCACCTCGCTTATAAAAAGCTGCGGCACTCTTCTTAATGAGGCCGAGCAGAGGGTAGTAAAGCTCCAAAAGGGCGAGGACGGAGAGCCCGTCGAGCTTCCCTTCGATACGATAGAATGATATGAGCTTCAGAGATGAATACGACGGGGCGAGAGCCCTCGCCCAGGAGGCTCTTGAAAGGGAGTTTACCCGGCAGGGCCTTGAGGAGGCTATGCGATACAGCCTTCTCGCCGGCGGCAAAAGGGTGCGCCCCGTGCTTACGATAAAATTCTGCGAGGCAGCGGGCGGCAGGGCGGAGGAGGCTCTTCGCCTCGGCTGCGCCATCGAGATGCTGCACACTTATTCGCTCATCCACGACGATCTTCCCGCGATGGATAACGACGATCTAAGGCGCGGAAAGCCGACGAACCACAAGGTTTTCGGCGAGTGTACGGCAATTCTGGCGGGCGACGCCCTTCAGTCGGCAGCGTTCAGAACAGCCGCCGAGGCGGGACTTATGTTTTCGAGGCCGGAGGCAGGACTTGAGGCTCTGCGCTATTTTGCCGAGGCGGCCGGCGAGCACGGTATGTGTCTCGGCCAGTACGGGGATACCACTATTCCCGAATCTGAGAGGACGGCGGAGATCCTGCTCCGGATAAACGATTTAAAGACCGGGGCTCTTTTAAGGGCCGCCTGCGTCCTCGGCGTGCTCGCGTCTAAGGGAAACAGACCCGTCGGCTTAGACTGCGTTTCGGCGGCGGAGGAGTACGCTCTCAATCTCGGCCGAGCTTTTCAGATAAAGGACGATATGCTCGACGCCATGAGCACCGATTCAGAGCTCGGAAAGCCTGTCGGCAGCGACCTTGCGAACGGCAAGGCGACCTATATGTCCATCCTCGGCGCGGAAAAGTGCGCCGAGCTCGTGAGAGAATACACGGAAAGGGCGAAGGCTGCTCTTGGAAAAGCGAGCTGGGCGGGTGACGCCGCGTTCCTTTTCGAGCTTGCGGACGAGCTTGCAAAAAGAAGCTCTTGAAAAATGAATAAAGATTGTATATAATGAATATTCACGACGGAGCAGTATCCTTAGTCGAAGCTGCCATCTCCAAGGAAGGGCCTAAAAATCCTTTAAAGGGCATATCTATGAAGCCTCTTGTGTCTGCTTGGAACGCCCAGTTCCGGGTGGGTGCTGGAGGGAGGTCTTAGCCGGAGCCCCGGCTTAGCCTGCATCTTATTGGGCGGCCCCGAATGGCATTGGGACCCCGACCCAGTGGGTGTGGAGACCCGACTCTGTGGAAGGACGTACTCCCTTAGCGGTAATCGATCCTTTTACGGACCGGGGATGAACCTGCAATGCGGTGCGTTACAAAGGCATTTTTTTTACCGAGTGCTGTGTGCAGCGTAGCCTGCCTTGAGTGGGATCTGCGGATGGGAGAGCCACGCGCCCGTTTCCCCGGCCAGGGAACCGGGCGATATCCCCCTGAAATATTTCCTGCAAAAGAGGCTAAAGAGATGGCTCGTTTCGCCGTGGAAAACACCTAGGCTGTCGTCCGTATAACCGGACGGGCACGGAAAGGATTGCAGTGCGGACTAAGTGGCAATCGGGCAACGCCGTCGGCAACGCGGCGGATCAGGCTTTAAAGGGAAACCGCCTCATCGGCAACGAGGGGC
Organism: uncultured Eubacteriales bacterium; assembly: GCA_900317385.1. Lineage (GTDB taxonomy): Bacteria > Bacillota > Clostridia > Oscillospirales > Oscillospiraceae > RUG626. The sequence continues at coordinate 45,305 of ONGN01000001.1, read as the reverse complement.
AGCCTGAGGGGAAATCCAGCCCGACCTAAGCCGTAAGATTTACTTTCCGTGCCTCCTCTTTTTTATTCAGAAGGGTAAATATGAAGCATAAAACGAATTTCCGCTGGATAATCTCGATAACCATTATAAGCATCGTGACCTCGATGACCTTTTCCCTCGTCTCGTCCGAGATACTTGACGGGGCGGGGTATATTATCGCGTTTCTCCTGCTCGCCGTCTTCATCCTCCTCGGCATCGTTTTCGATATGCTTGGGGTCGCCGTGACGAGCGCGAGGGAGGCGCCGTTTCATTCGATGGCTTCGCATAAGGAGAAGGGCGCCCGCGAGGCATTAAACCTCGTGAAAAGCTCGGAGAAGGTCTCAAGCATCTGCAACGATGTAGTGGGCGATATATCGGGCATAGTCTCGGGCGCGACCGCTGCGGTAATTGCCGGGAACCTGACGCGCGATCTGACCGTTTCCGGCGTGCTCACCCAGCTCGCCGTGACGGGGCTCGTAGCCGGGCTTACGATCGGCGGCAAGGCGCTGGGCAAAACCGCGGCGATTAATTCGGATACCAAAATCGTTCTAATCGCGGGAAAGATCATCTCGGTCTTTCATCCGGCAAAGTCCGGAAATAACAGAAAAAACAGAAACAAGGTCGAAAAATGAGTCTACTTGACAATATCCGCTCCCCCTGGGACGTTAAGGACCTGCCGGAGGAGGAGCTTGAAAAGTTAGCCGCCGAGCTGAGGGAATACTTAGTAAAAGCGGTCTCCAAAACGGGCGGCCACCTGTCGGCAAATCTCGGCGCGGTGGAGCTCACGATAGCGATACACAGGGTGTTCGACACATCGAGAGACAGACTTGTCTTCGACGTCGGACATCAGAGCTATACCCATAAGCTGCTCACCGGAAGGCGCGGGGACTTCGATACCCTGCGGCAGTACGGTGGGCTTTCCGGCTTTCCGAAGCCATCAGAGAGCGTACACGACGCTTTTATAGCGGGTCACGCTTCGGCGGCCGTATCCGAAGCTCTCGGTATGGCGAGAGCGAGAACGATGGACGGGGAAAACTATTCCGTTATCGCCCTCGTCGGCGACGGGGCTATGACGGGCGGTCTCAGCTACGAGGGCCTGTGCGACGCCGGAGTGAGCCGCGAGCCGCTCATCGTTATCTTAAACGACAACGGTATAAGCATCGACAGAAACGTGGGCGGTATGGCAAAGTACCTAAGCCGCCTCCGCCTGAGAAGGGGATACAGAAAATTCAAAAAATTCTACCGCAAGGTGATGAACGTCCTGCCGGGCGGCAAGTTCGTGTACCGCTTCAACCATAAGCTGAAGGAATCGCTGAAGCGCAGGATACTGAAATGCGAGATGTTCGAGGATCTGGGCTTCACCTACCTCGGTCCGGTCGACGGACACGATATACCCGAGCTTGTGAACGTTCTCGAGCTTGCGCGCGACCTCGGCTGTCCCACGGTCGTCCACGCCATTACGAAGAAGGGCAAGGGCTATCAGAAGGCTGAGGAAAATCCCTATCTCTATCACGGCGTCGGCAAGTTCGACCCGGCCACAGGGGTCAAGGAGGACAATGATCCCTCGTTCTCGTCGGTGTTCGGCGAAGAGATGGTAAAGCTGGGGGAGAATAACAAAAAGCTTTGCGCGATAACGGCGGCGATGACTCCCGGCACCGGCCTCGTTGAGTTTTCAAAGAAATACCCGTCGAGGTTTTACGACGTGGGGATTTGCGAGGAGCACGCTCTCAGCATGGCGGCGGGAATGGCGCAGCAGGGCGAAACTCCCGTCGTCGCCATCTACTCGACCTTTATGCAGAGGGGCTACGATATGCTCCTGCACGATATCGGCATACTCGGCGAGCACGTGGTTTTAGCCGTGGACAGAGCAGGGATCGTCGGCGAGGACGGCAAGACGCATCAGGGCATCTTTGACGTGAGCTATCTTCGCAGCGTTCCGGGTATGACGGTCTATTCCCCCGCGAGCTTTCAGGAGCTCCGCGATATGCTCTCCCACGCCGTAAACGAGATGCGCGGCCCAGTTGCCGTCCGCTATCCGAGGGGCGGAGAGGGCGCTTATAAGGACGGAGGCACTGACGCCTCAAGGCTTCTCCGCGAGGGCGAGGATTTCACCATCGTGACCTACGGGGAGACGGTGAACGACGTGCTCGCCGCCGCGGACGCGCTGAGGGAGAAGGGCATAACGGCTGACGTTCTGAAGCTCGGAACGATAAAGCCGATAGATTTTGACGCCGTGTTCTCTTCCGTAAGGAAGACGGGCAGGCTTATGGTCGTGGAGGAGTGCGTCTTCCCCGGCTGCGTCGGTATGGAGCTGGCCGCGAGGCTTACCGAGGCGAGCATGAGCCCGAGAATGCTTATTCTCCGCAACCTCGGCGATAACTACGTAACTCACGGGGCGCTTAAGCGCCTGCGCGAGGAGTACCGCCTTGACGCGGGGAGCATTGAGAAGGATATTTACGATTCCCTGCCCGACAGGGTCAAGAACAGAGGTAAAGATGACGAAAAAAAGGCTTGACGTTTTGCTGACCGAAAAGGGCTTTTTCGACTCAAGGGAGAGGGCGAAGGCCGTTATTATGTCCGGCGAGGTATTCGTAAACGGGCAGAGGGCGGACAAGGCCGGAGCCTCGTTCGATGAGGACGCCTCCATTGAAGTGCGGGGCGGAACGCTGAAATACGTGAGCCGCGGCGGGCTCAAGCTCGAGCGGGCGCTCGACTTCTTCTCGGGAGATCCCTCCGGCAGAGTGTGCATAGACTGCGGCGCGTCAACGGGCGGGTTTACCGACGTTATGCTCCAGCGCGGCGCGCGCCGCGTTTACTCCGTCGACGTGGGGTACGGGCAGCTTGCCTGGAGCCTCAGAAACGACGAGAGAGTCACCGTTATGGAGCGCACGAACGTCAGATATATAACCCCCGATATGTTCCCCGAGGCACCGTCGCTCGGCACGATAGACGTCTCTTTTATTTCCACCGCGCTTATTTTCCCCGCCCTCTCAACCGTGCTGACGCCGGACGCGGACGTCTATTCGCTCATAAAGCCGCAGTTTGAGGCCGGGCGCGAGAAGGTCGGAAAAAAGGGCGTCGTTCGGGAGAGTGAGACGCATATCGAGGTCATAAGAGCGTTTATAAAAAACGCGGAGAGCTCCGGCTTCTCGGTTAAGGGCGTGACCTGGTCGCCCATAAAGGGGCCGGAGGGCAACATCGAGTTTCTGGCTCACCTTAAGCTCGATGGGAAAAGCTCTGAGGAAATAGATATCGAAGCCGTTGTAAACGAGGCGCACGAGAGGTTGAAAACGGTATGAAGAACGTTGTTTTGTGCCCGAATGAGAAAAGAGACCCGGGACTTGCGGTCACGGGCAAGGTCAAAAGCCTGCTCCACGGGCTCGGAGTATCTCCGGCCGTCTGCCACCTCGACGAGCTCTCAGGTGAGGTGCTTAGGGGGGCGGAGGCTGTCGTTACCTTCGGCGGCGACGGGACGATACTTCACGCCGCGAGAGCCGCTTCCCAGTACTCCGTGCCTATCCTCGGAATAAACCTGGGGAACAAGGGCTTTATGGCTGAGCTTGAGAAGGACGGACTCGACCTTATCGAAAAAATGGTCGCGGGCGAATTCGCGATCGAAAAGCGGATGATGCTCGACGTCTCGGTTTCAAGAAACGGTGAGACGGTCTTTTCAGACTGCGCCTTAAACGACGTGACAGTTGCCGGAATGGCGAGAGTTATAACGATCTCCGTATTCGGCGACGGGCGCAGGATGCTCGACTTTTCGGGCGACGGTATAATATTCGCCACGCCTACGGGGTCTACGGCATACTCGTTATCTGCGGGCGGGCCCCTCGTCGAGCCGGACGGCGAGTGCATACTCGTAACTCCGATCTGCCCTCACGCCCTGTGGGCGAAGGCCTACGTGCTGAACGCGTCGAGGGTGGTCACCGCCGAGATTGGCGAGCTCAAAAGAAAGATCGCCTACGTTTCGACCGACGGCTCCGAGCCGCTTCGGCTCGAGAGCGGAGATAAAATTACGGTTTCCCGTTCGGAGCGGGTCGTGAGGCTCATCAGGCTTACCGATAAGAGCTTCTACGAAAGAGTAAGTGAAAAGCTGGGAGAAAGACGATGATCAAAGAAATAAGACAGAGGGCGATACTTGATATTATCGCCCAGAAGGATATAGAGACTCAGTTCGACCTTATCAGGGAGCTGAACGAGCGCGGTGTAAAGAGCACTCAGGCCACGGTGTCAAGGGATATCAAGGAGCTGAGGCTGTATAAGGAGCTCACGGGCTCGGGTTCCTACCGTTACGCGTCGCCCGTTGCGGACGTGCCGAACAACAGCGAAAAGCTCCGCACGATATTCAGAGAAAGCCTGACGAGCTGCGTCTGCGCGGAGAACATCGTCGTTATAAAAACCCTGCCCGGCCTTGCCTCCGCCGCCTGCAGCGCCATAGACAAGATGGATATCGAGGATATGGCCGGGACGATAGCGGGCGACGATACGGCGTTTATCGCAATGATGTCGAGGGAGAGCGCGAAAAAGCTCTGCCGTATGATAGAGGAGAATATGTAAACGGCTCCGCCGGAATGAGGTGTAGTTTATGCTCCGCACGCTGAATATTGAAAATATTGCCGTTATCGAAAAGGCGGAGATCGAGTTTTCCGAGGGACTCAACGTGCTGACGGGCGAGACCGGAGCGGGAAAATCCATCGTTATAGATTCGCTCGAGGCCGCTCTCGGCTGGAGAACGAGCGCTCAGCTCGTCAGAACGGGAGCCAAGAGCGCGAGAGTCACCGCCGCTTTCTCCGCAGACGGGCTTGATGAAATTCTTCGCGAGCTTGACATTGAGGCTGAGGACGGGGAAGTCATACTCACCCGCCGCATAACGGAGGACGGAAAGTCCACCTGCCGCGTGAACGGTGTGCCAGTTCCTGCTGCTTCGGTGCGAAGGCTCGGCCTTCAGCTTATGGATATCCACGGCCAGGGCGACGGACAGAGGCTGACGGACGAGAGATATCACAGGGAATACCTCGATGCCTTCGGGGGCCTTTCCGCAGAGCTCGAGGCTTACCGCGGGGCATACTCAAAATACCGGGCGGCTCTATCCGAGCTTGAGGAGCTCAACGTGGACGAGGCGGAGAAGGCGAGAAGGCTCGATATGCTGACCTATCAGATAAACGAGCTCGAGCGCGCGGATTTAAAGCCGGGGGAATTTGATGAGAAGAGCGCGAGAAGAACGCTCCTCAAAAACTCCGGAAAGCTAACCGCCGCGATATCGGACGCCGCCGCCGCCATGCTCGGCGGGGAGCGGAGCGACGGAGCTCTGAGCCTTATCGAGGCGGCGCTCGGCGGGGTAGAGTACGCGCTTAAATATTCGGACGGGTTTTCAGCCCTGAGAGATAAGCTCAGAGACCTGAAATTTTCCTGCGAGGACGCGGCCTACGAGCTGCGCGATATGAAGGACGGGCTCGACTTTTCACCCGAGGAGCTCGACGAGCTTGACGACAGGCTCGATACCCTGAAAAGGATCTTGAGAAAGTACGGCGGCTCGGAGGAGGCGGCTCTCGAATTCCTCGAGAACGCGAAGGAAGAGCTAAAAACCATTGAAAACTCCGACGCAAGGCGCGAGGAGCTTGAGGCGGAGACGGAGAAGCTCAGAAAAAAGGCTGAGGCTCTTGCCGCCGCGCTCACCGAAAAGCGGAAAAAAGTCGGCGAGGCTCTTGCGGATAGGATCGAGGCCGAGCTTCAGGCTCTCTCGATGAAGGGAGCGGTATTCTTCGTAAGCCTCGGCGCGGGCGGGGAGCTCGGGCCATACGGCAGGGACGAGGTGCGCTTTATGATGAGCGCGAACGCGGGCGAGGCGCCGGGACGCATTTCCAAGGTCGCCTCAGGCGGCGAGCTAAGCCGCGTTATGCTCGCGATGAAGAGCGTCCTGAGCGAGAACGACCCCGTTGACGCAATGGTGTTCGACGAGATTGATACGGGCGTTTCCGGCATAGCCGCGAGAAGAGTCGCCGAAAAGCTTGCCGGCATAGCCGCGAAAAAGCAGGTCATCTGCGTGACCCACCTTCCCCAGATCGCCTCAATGGCGGACGTACACTTCTCGATTTCCAAGGAGCTCAACGAGGGCAGAACGTACACCCGCGTGGAGCGGCTTGACGGCGAGGGCAGAAAGCTTGAGCTCGCGAGACTTACGGGCGGCGACGTAATAACGGAAACCACACTGAAAGCCGCCGAAGAGCAGCTTGACGCGGCGGAAAAGTGGAAAAAAGAAAACAAAAAGTGCTGACGGCATCAAATCCGTCAGCACTTTTTTGATTACGCTATTCAGTTCAACCCTTCATTATCTCCGCCGCTCTTAAGAGCATTGCCGCCGTTTCCGCGCGGGATGCGCCCTTTTGCGGCTTGAGCTTTCCGGAGGAGTTGCCCCTCAGGATACCGAGCTCAAGGCAGGCGGCAACTCCGCGCTCTGCCCATTCAGAGACCTCGCCTCCATCGGGATGCTCGGCGAGAAGGGAGGTATCCGCGCCCTCTTCAGCGCCGAGAAGCCTTGCGAGCATCACGGCAAGCTCCTCCTTCGTGATATCCTCATTGGGACGGAAGCCGTTTTCAATTCCGTCCTCGATTCCGGCGGAGTAAGCCCATGAGACGGCGTCGTAATAGTATTTTCCTTCGGCGACGTCGTCGGGCGCGATGCGCTCAAAGTCCTCAGCCGGTGAGGCAAGGCGGTAGAGCATAGTTATTGCCATGGCGCGAGTCGTGCTTTTTCCGGGCTGATAGCGGAAGTTCCCCGTTCCGTTCAGTATTCCGAGGAAAGCGGCTTCGTCGATAACACCGTAGTACCAGTCGCCGGGTTTCACGTCCCGCATCCAGAAGCCGCTGTCCGAATAAGTAATCGCCTCTGTGGCGCTGTCGCGCATTCTATCCGCCGTGGCGACAGCGGAATACGTCGTTCCGGGAACGCCCTCGATGGGAGAGACGTACAGAGTGCTTTCGCTATCCGGCTTACTCCCGTCGTCGGTGAAGTATATCTTTGCCCCCTGAGCCGACGAGCTCAGCACGAGCCTTGAGCCGTCGGGCGCGGAGAAGAGGTCGGCGCGGGGCGTCACCTCGACTTTAAGCTCCGAGGTATAGGAGCGCAACCCGTTCCAGTTTACGACGCTGACAGCTCTGACGGCGGCGTCGGAGGAGAGCATAAAGGCTCCGGTGTAAAGCCTTCCGTTTATCGGGGAGGGGACTGAGCCGTCGGTAGTGTAATATACGCTTCCGCGCTCGTCGCCGGAGATGGTTATCTTCTGCTTTCCGGTCGCGGGGTCCTCAACGCTCGTTATCTCAGGCGCCTTGAGCGCGGGGGCGGTATCGCTGCCCTTGTAAGCGTTCTTATAGATCGTGGCGTTTTCAAGCGTAAGGCCCTTGCGGTAAAAGAGCTCGTTTATCGTAACGAATTCATAGCCCTCTTTCTGAAGCTTGTCTATCGCCATAAGGGCGCCCTTCACCGTGGAATAATGCGTGTCGTGCAGGCAGCCGATAGCCCCGTCGCGGGCTGCTTTAACAATCTGACTGCATACGACGTCCGCCTTGCTCGTAAGGTAGTCCGCCGTGTTCATCGACCAGTAAATGCCGGGTACGTTCGCCGCAGAAAGCACGCGCTGGCTGTAAGACCCGTAGGGCGGGCGGAATATGTAGCTGAGGTGAAAGCCGACAGCCTCGTCAAGAGCGTCCTCCACTCTTGATATCTGGCTTTTAACGGCGTCGCTCGTTATGCTCGTGAGCTCGGGGTGATTCCAGGTGTGATTAGCTATCTGGTGCCCCTCCGTCCAAGCCCGCTTAACTGTCTCCGGCCTTTTTACGATGTTGAAGCCCACGCAGAAGAAGGTGACTCTCGCGCCTCTGGCCTTAAGCCCGTCAAGCAGCTCCTCGGTATAAGCAGAGGGGCCGTCGTCAAAGGTGAGAGCGATGAGCTTCGACCCGGACGTTTCCCCGGCGGCAAACGCCGCTGCGGGAAATAGAGTAAGGAGAAGAGCCAGACAGAGTAAAAACGATGCCGCGCGTTTCATAAAGAATCACCCTTTTTGTCGAAATTTGACGATAGATTTATTTTAACACCGCGGCATTTGGAATACAAGAAAAAGAGCGTTTTTTTCGGGGCGGGGTTGACAAAAAATAAAGTCTCTGATATATTGTCCAAGACAAAGGCGAAGATGGAGCGCAGTAGGCTCTCGGCACCCGCGCAAAGAGAGACCCCGGTCGGTGCAAGGGGGAGGCGGACGAGGCTGAAATTACCCTCCGGAGCTTTGGACTGAAAGAGCTTTTCGATTAGGTCTCTACGGGAGCGCCCGTTACAGCGCCGAGAGTGTGCGGCTTTGCCGCAAACTCAGGTGGTACCGCGTAATTTTTTGCGCCCTGAGATATTTCTCGGGGCGCTTTTATATTTGAAAGGATGTATCTAAAATGGGCATTTATGAAGAACTTGTGGAAAGAGGACTTATCGCTCAGGTCACGAACGAGGAGGAGATCAGGTCGATGGTCAACTCCGGAAAGGCGACCTTTTATATAGGCTTCGACTGCACCGCGGACAGCCTCACCGCCGGGCATTTCATGGCGCTCACCCTGATGAAGAGACTTCAGCAGGCGGGCAATAAGCCCATCGCCCTTATCGGCGGCGGCACGACCATGATCGGCGACCCAAGCGGACGCAGCGATATGCGCAAGATGCTCACCCGCGAGGATATCGACCACAACGCGGAGTGCTTCCGCCGTCAGATGGAGAAGTTCATCGAGTTCGGACCCGGCAAGGCGAAGATGGTCAACAACGCGGACTGGCTCCTTGATCTGAATTACGTAAACCTTCTGCGCGAGGTCGGCGCCTGCTTCTCCGTCAACAATATGCTCCGCGCTGAGTGCTATAAGCAGCGCATGGAGAAGGGCCTTTCCTTCTTCGAGTTCAACTATATGATAATGCAGTCCTACGACTTCTACTATCTTTTCCAGCACGAGGGCTGCAATATGCAGTTCGGCGGCGACGATCAGTGGTCGAATATGCTCGGCGGCACCGAGCTCATCCGCAAGAAGCTCGGCAAGGATGCCCACGCGATGACTATAACCCTGCTCACCGACTCAAACGGCAACAAGATGGGCAAGACGGCGGGCAACGCAGTATGGCTCGATCCGAACAAGACGAGCCCATTCGACTTCTACCAGTACTGGCGGAACGTGGGCGACGCCGACGTTATGAAGTGCATAAAGATGCTGACCTTCCTTCCGCTCGAGGAGATCAAGACGATGGAGAGCTGGGAGGGCAGCGAGCTTAACCGCGCCAAAGAGATACTTGCCTTCGAGCTTACGAAGCTCGTACACGGCGAGGAGGAGGCGCAGAAGGCCCAGGATTCCGCAAGGGCTCTCTTCTCCGGCGGCAGCGCCTCCAGCGCGCCCACCGTTGAGATCGGCGCCGACGACGCCCGCGACCTTCTCTCACTTCTCGTTAAGACCGGGCTCTGCACCTCCCGCGGCGACGCAAGGCGCAACGTCCAGCAGGGCGGAGTCACCGCGAACGATGAGAAGGTGACCGATATAGACAAGGCGTTTACCGAAGAAGAGCTCAGAGCCGGAGTCCTCCTCAGAAGGGGAAAAAAGAACTATTTTAACGTGGTGCTGAAATAAAGCGAAAAAAAGCTTGCAATTTAAAAAACGGTGTGATAATATATGCTTTGCGCGTAACGCGCCCATATATTCCGAGAAAGAGGTGAATCAAGTTGAAGGAAGGGATCCATCCCAATTACACGCAGACGACCATCAGATGCGCCTGCGGCGAGGTAATAGAGACGGGCAGCACGAAGAAGGATATCAGAGTTGAAATCTGCTCCAAGTGCCACCCCTTTTATACCGGCAAGCAGAAGCTGGTAGACACCAGCGGACGTGTTGATAAGTTCAACAAGAAGTTCGGACTTGCCTGATTCATCTGGTAAAAATAGAGCGCTCAAGGGTTTTGCCCTTGAGCGCTTTTTTTATTTTGCCCAGGCGAGAAGCCCTGAGCGGGTCTCTCTTGCGGCGAGCTTAGAGGCCTCTGCCAGCATCTTTGCCGCCTCCGCCCGGGTGAGAGCTTCCTTCCCGTCGCCTACGGAGAAGACGTTTACGCTCTCAAGATTCACCGCCGCCTGAGACGCCCAGGCGGGCACGGAGTCGGAGTATGAGAGGCTGACGTTCGTGATGCCGAGCGCGTTATTAAGCATAACGGCGGCCTCAGCTCTCGTAACGGCGCGATTCGGAGAGAACACGATCCTGCCCTCCTTGTCGCGCGAGCCGGTCACGACTTTTTCAACTACTGCCGCCGCGACGTAGGGCTTTTGCCAAAGAGGAATATCCCCGTCGTCGGAAAAGCCCGTCATAACGGCCCCGTTATCAACGTCCGCACCCGCGACGCAAAGGCACATCGCGAGAAATTCGCCCCTCGATACAGGGGCGCCGGGGTCGAAAAGGTACTCGCTTCCCAGCTTCTCGCCGACGAATATGCCTTCCTCCGCGAGATAGGTCGCCGCGTACTCAACGTCAGAGCCCTTGAGGTCGGAGTAAGTCACCTTGGTCTGCTGCTTTTTGATGCTGACCGTTACCGTCGCCTCGTTCGATACGTTTCCGAAGGAATCGACGGCGACGTATTTAAAGGTGTCTTTGCCGCGCTTGCCCTCGGCGGGTGTGTAGGTAAAGCTTGCCCCTTCGAGGGTAACGGTGCCCTTATTCGGCTCCTTCGTAACGGAATAGCACACCTCGTCCGCCTCGGGATCTGCGCTTCTCAGCTCTCCCGCGAGGGTAACTCCGCGGTAGGTCTCAAATTCGAGATTTTCCGCGACGGGAGCGGAGTTTAGATTTACCACCGAGGTGGCGAGATAGCCCGTCGCCACGGCGGGGACGGAAGCGGATACTGCGGCGCAGAGCGCAGCCGCAAGCAGTATTTTGATTCTCTTATGCTTCATCGTTTGACCTCCGAAATAATTGGATACGCTTCTATTCTTAACCGAAGCGGAAAAATTATTCGGTACTCATAAGGTTCCGAGAATACGAATAATTTCCTAAAGGAGGTGATTTTTTCCAATGACATACGGGGGAAAGAGAGGAAGAAGAGCGGATACGGCGCCCGCAAAGGGCGCGGGCCTGAGACGGGAGACGGTAAGGCTCGCAGCCGCGGCACTGCTTTTAGCGGTTGCGGCCGGGACGAGATTTCTTTTTCCGAAGGAGCTTGCGGATTTTCGCGCAGACGTGCTGGAGGAAATATCATTCAGCGTTCCGTACAAAAAGGCAGTGAGCGTATTCGGAGAGGCAATTCAAAATAAGGAGAACGTATACGAGGCGGCAAAAAAAGCGTGGGGCGCGGTATCGATCCAAATCCCCGCGGAAAACTCCCAGCCTGAGACGGGAGAGGAGCTACACCCCATCATCGCGCCCGAGGATAACGGGGAGGTGAGAGCGGAGGAGAATGGCACCGTTACCGCAAGGGGCGAAAGCTCCGCCTTTGGAGGCTACGTCATAGTGCGCGGTGACAGCGGCGAGGTCATATACGACGGCTTAGACGAGGTGCTGGCCTCTGAGGGAGATGAAGTCAGGAAGGGGCAGCTTTTGGGAAGGAAAAGCCGGGGCAGCGATGAAACTTAAGGCTGAGCCCGGAGCCCTTATCACCGCAGCCGCCCTTTTGCTCCTTATCGAGGAGGGAGATCTTCTGCCCGTTGCCGCCGCCGCCATAATTCACGAGGCGGGGCATATCGCCGCCATACTTATCTGCGGACTTGCGCCGGAGAGCGTTACGGCGGGCCTCGGCGGGCTCAGGATAAAATACGCGGGGGGCGGATACATTGAGGACGCAGTCGTTGCTTTAGCCGGGCCATTAGCAAGCGCCGGGGCCGCGGCTCTGTCGGCTTTCGCGCTTAAATGCTCGCCCTTTTTCACCGGAGTGAACGCCGCTCTCTCCGCGGTGAACGCCTTGCCGGTATCGGGGCTTGACGGTGGGAGGGCGGTATTCGCCGCCGTTTCGCTCTTATCTTCGCCAGACGCGGCGGAGAGGTCGGCGCTCGTTCTTGACGCTGTCTGCCTTGCGGCCTTGGGCGGGCTTGGAGTATTGGCCGCCCTCAGATATAATAACTATACTTTTCTGATTTCTGCAGGATATCTTTGTGTAATGTGTTGCAAAAACGGCGGAAACGTAGTACAATAACTTCATATTATTACAGTGGAGCAGTATAATGAGACCTGAGCTTGAAAGAATTCTGCAAAAAGTTCAAAAGCCCTCCCGCTATACCGGCGGTGAATGGGGCGAGATAATAAAGGATAAGGCAGAGGTCGATTTCCGCTTCGCCTTCTGCTTTCCCGATACGTACGAGATAGGAATGTCGAACCTCGGTATGCGCATACTCTACGGGGCGCTGAACGAGGAGCCCGGCGTGTGGTGCGAGCGGGTGTTCGCGCCCTGGGGCGATATGGAGGATGAGATGCGAGCGGCGGGAGTGCCGCTCTACGCTCTCGAGTCCGGCGACCCCGTCAGGGACTTCGACGTTATCGCCTTCTCCCTCGGGTACGAGATGGCGTATACGGGCGTTCTCGATATGCTCGACCTTGCGGGTCTGCCCATAAGGAGCAAGGACAGGCCCGGGCTTACGCCAATCGTGATGGCTGGAGGCACCTCCTGCATAAACGCGGAGCCGATAGCCGACTTCGTCGATCTGTTTCTGATCGGAGAGGGTGAGGAGCTTGACCTTGAGGTCGTCCGCCTTTTGAAAAAAGCAAGGGCGGAGAGCCGGACGAAGGCGGAATTTCTCGCCGAGGCCGCGAAGATAAAGGGAGTATACGTTCCGAGCCTTTACGACGTGAGCTATAACGCGGACGGAACGGTGAAGGCAATTGCCCCTCTTGCCGGAGCGCCGGAAAAAGTTACGAAGAGGATAATCGAGGATCTTGATTCAGCGTATTTCCCCAAAAAGACGATAATACCGTCTACCGAGATAATCCACGACAGGGTCGTTTTAGAGGTAATGCGCGGCTGCATCCGCGGCTGCCGCTTCTGCCAGGCGGGGTACGCTTACAGGCCGGTGCGCCGAAGAAGCGCCGAAAAGCTCCTCGAGATAGCGAAGGAGGCGCTGACGGATTCCGGCTACGAGGAGATAACGCTCTCAAGCCTCTCCACTAGCGACTTCAAGGGGCTCGGCGAATTATGCGACGGGCTTCTGGACTGGTGCGAGCCGAGAATGATAAGCCTGTCGCTGCCGTCTTTAAGGGCGGACAACTTCTCGATGGATCTTATGGAGAGGGTGCAGAAGGTCAGAAAAACCGGGCTCACCTTCGCTCCCGAGGCGGGCAGCCAGAGGCTGAGAGACGTTATTAACAAGAACGTGACCGAGGAGGACCTGCTGCACTCCTGCAAGGTCGCCTTCCAGGGCGGCTGGAGCACGCTGAAGCTCTACTTTATGCTCGGACTTCCCACCGAGACCGACGAGGACGTCCTCGCGATAGCCGACCTTGCCCATAAGGTGCAGGAGTGCTGGTATCAGAACACGAACAACAGATCGAGAGGGGTTAAGATAACGATAAGCACGTCCCTTTTCGTCCCGAAGCCGCACACCCCGTTCCAGTGGGAGGGGCAGATCTCGAGCGAAACCTATCAGCACAGGGTCGGACTTCTCAAGGAGGCCGTAAAGAAATACCGCTCGATAACCTATAACTGGCACAATACCGAGATAAGCCTCGTCGAGGCCGTGCTTTCAAGGGGCGACAGGCGGCTTGGCCCGGTCATCGAGGAGGTATGGAAAAACGGAGGCCGCCTCGAGGCGTGGAGCGAGTATTTTTCGCTCGAGCGCTGGCAAGAGGCAATGGAAAATCACGGGCTGAGTATGGACTTCTATGCCCTTAGAGAGAGGGACGAGGCAGAGACGATGCCGTGGGACGTTATCGACGTCGGCGTAAGAAAGAGCTATCTTCTCAGGGAGAGACACACGGCTTACGAGGGCAGGATAACGCCCGACTGCCGGGCTCAATGCACGGGCTGCGGAGCCTCCGAGCTCGTTTATCCGAGGAAATGCGATGAGTAGGATACTTTTTAAAAAAGAGGGCAGGGCAAAGTACATATCCCACCTCGATATAATGCGGACGATGCAGAGGGTCTTTATCCGCGCCGGAGTAAAAATAAAGCACACCGAGGGCTATAACCCGCATCCGTATATGGCGTTCGCCCTTCCGCTCAGCGTGGGGACGGAGTCCGACTGCGAGCTGATGGACTTCACCCTCGTAGGTGGGGCGACCCTCGAGGAGCTTCCCGAGAGACTGACGGCAAACGCCCCGGAGGGAATAACCGTCTTAAAAGCCTACGAGGAGAGCGCCAAGCTTAAGCACATTAAATGGCTGAGAGTCGGCATCGAGATGATTTACGACGCCGGAGTACCCGAGGGAGCGGAGACGGAGCTTGAGGAGCTTTACGCCCGCGAAAGCCTTGAGGTCGAGAAGACCTCTAAGGGGAAGACGCGCACGGTGGATATCGTTCCGATGATAGACTCCATCGCCTTTTCCCGCCTGGACGGGACTACGGTCTACTGCGAGGCGGTGATATCGGCTCAGGAGCCGAGCCTTTCGCCCGCCCTGCTTATTTCGGCGATAGACGCATTTAAACCGGACCTCAGGCCTGATTTTACGAGAGTAAGAAGGCTTGAAATATACGACGCAGATCATAACATATTCAGATAAGGGAGGATAACGGTATGGAAAAAAAGATTCGCAGAATAGGCGTTCTCACCTCGGGCGGCGACGCACCCGGTATGAACGCGGCTGTCAGAGCCGTAGTCAGAACGGCGCTCGCCTATGGTATTGAATGCATTGGAATCCGCAGAGGATGGGCGGGCCTGATCTCGGGGGACTTCGTCAATTTGTCCGGCTCAAGCGTCGGGCACATACTCTCTCGCGGCGGCACCATCCTCTACACGGCGAGAAGCGACGAGTTCATGACGGAGAAGGGCAGACTTAAGGCCGTTCAGACCTGCAGGATGCTCGGACTTGACGGCATCGTCGCAATCGGCGGCGACGGTACCTTCAGAGGCGCGCTTGAGCTCTCGAGACTCGGCGTGCCTGTTGTCGGCGTACCCGCTACGATAGATAACGACATCGGCTGTACGAACTACACTATCGGTTTCGACACCGCATGCAACACCGCTATCGAGTGTATTGACCGCCTCCGCGATACGATGCAGTCTCATGAGCGCTGCTCGGTCGTTGAGGTCATGGGCCGCAACGCGGGCTTCCTCGCCCTTTACGTCGGCATAGCCGTCGGCGCTACCGCCGTCCTCGTGCCCGAGCATGAGCTCGACTTCCAGAAGGACGTCGTTGAAGACATCCAGGAGAGCCGCCTTGCGGGAAACACTCACTTTATGATAGTCGTTGCCGAGGGTGTCGGCAGCGCGATAGACATCGGCAAGAGGATCAAGGAAGCGTTAGGCATCGAGCCGCGTGTGACCGTCCTCGGTCATATCCAGCGCGGAGGCTCGCCCAATGCCCGCGACCGCGAGACTGCCACGAGAATGGGATACTATGCCGTCAAGGCCTTTGCCGAGGGCAACCTGAACACCATAATCGGCACCCAGGAGGGCAGCATCGTCGCCATCCCCATCGAAGAGGCTCTTCAGATGAAGAAGTCGCTCCAGATGGAGAGATACAAGATCATGGAGGCAATGCAGATCGGAGGCTCGGTCCGTATTCCGCAGGTAAACGACTGACATTACTCAATTGCAAAAGCCGCATCGGTTTACCCGATGCGGCTTTGAGCGTGTGCCGAAATTTGCGCAAAGGGGGAGAGCTTATGGAAAACACTGAAGAGGATAAAAACATATCTCGAGAAGCTGACTTAAAAGAACCTGCTGATCGGGTCTTTGCGAAGGCTCAGCTCGAGCAGGAGGCCGAGAGACTTCAGAAAGTTATAAAAATTTTAGAGGAAAAGCCCGCTGATTTACCGATAAAGGTGGATGAGATAATACAAGAGCTGAAGAAAAGCTTAGATGCCATGTCAAATGATAACGCTGACCGTTTGCTTGCGGAGCGGAAAATGGTCAACGATCGGCTGAAAGAAATATGGGAAAAGGCAGAGCGATTTAAACCCGGGACCCCCGAGCGCGAGGCGGCATATAGAAGCGGCCTTGACGATATCATAAGAGTTTTGGCAGACACAAAGGATAAAGCGTCAGACTGGGATTTCTCCAAAGAAAAGACCCTTCCGGTTTTCGCCCGTGACGAAGATGTTGTACTGCGCCCGATAAACTCCGGAGACGTGGATTTCTATATTGGCATAACGACACAGTATACCTCGGTATACCGCGAAGTGATCCGCGAAGATGTGCACAGAAAAGAAAGTCTTTTCCTTCTCGACCTCTGTCACCCGGAGTCCTTCTATTGCGTGATCGAAGTCGATGGCATACCTGCCGGTTATCTTGGGATCAAGGACACCCGTGCCGACGTGTGGGAAATTGCCATTGAGCTGGACAGAGGATACACGGGGCGAGGCTACGGTCCCGAAAGCATCAAGCTTTTTCTTAATGAGGTCAGCCGCATCTCCGGGAAAACTAAATTCAGCGCGCTCGTGGAGACGGATAACGTTCCGTCTCAGCACTGCTTTGAAAAGCTGGGCGAGCTGTACGGCCTGCATAATGCGGGGACCCTGCAGCGGTCGGAGGATAAGGCCCTTTTTGAGGAGAAGCATCTTGACCTCATCGACGAGAATATGCGCTCGCTGGCGGAGCGCCTTGGGGTAGAGCCCAGAAAACTGCTGAGCCATGTGCTTGAATACAGAATAACGTGCCCGCTGTAAAAGCCAAAACGCATTTTTTCGTTTTTTGAAAACGTAAAAAAATACTTGCATTTTCGGGAAGACTATGGTATCATATCAAAGCTTTCGCGGGTTAACCCGCCAATTTGGATGTTCCGCTGCCGAGGGAACGGTATGAACCTCTGACCGGAAGGGAGGAAAAGCATAATGAATTTAGTCGAGACTCTTAATGAAAAGTATATGAAGAGCGAGCTTCCCGAGCTCAACGTCGGTGATACCGTCCGCGTTACCGTCCGCGTAAAGGAGGGCAACCGTGAGCGTAACCAGGCGTTTGAAGGCACCCTTATCGCGAAGAAGCACGGCGGCATCAACGAGACCATCACCGTCCGCCGCATCTCCTACAACGTAGGCTGCGAGAAGGTTTTCCCCGTTCACTCTCCGTCTATCGTCTCCATCGAGACCGTCCGCCGCGGTAAGGTCAGAAGAGCAAAGCTCTACTACCTCAGAGACCGTGTGGGCAAGAGCGCAAAGGTCAAGGAGCGTATCTGAGGCTTTGCCGAATGAAAAATATAAAAAAAGAGGCGCAAGCCTCTTTTTTTATTTGCTCTTTTTTGGTATAATATAAAATTAGAGTATTATTTTTCCTTCTAAAGGGGGAGGCAAAATTGAGCGAAGAGACTGAAAAGACCGTGCAGAAGGCGGAAAAGCTGCCGTTTAGGGCGGAGGCGTTTGACTGGCTGCAGAGCATAATCTGCGCCTTCGTGGCCGGTATCTTTATATTCATTTTTATCGCGAGGGTCGTGAGAGTGGACGGCAGCTCAATGTATTCCACGCTTCACAATAACGACCTCGTTATCACCTCAAAGCTGTTTTACACTCCGCAGACCGGCGACATCGTAGTATTCCGTACCGACCTCTACGATGACGAGCCTCTTGTGAAGCGCATAATAGCTAAGGCCGGGCAGACGGTGGATATCGACTTTACCGCCGGCATCGTTTACGTTGACGGCGTCGCTCTCGACGAGCCTTATACCAATACGCTGACGAACGTGCGCGAGAACTTTGACGGCGAGGTCACAGTGCCGGAGGGTTGCCTTTTCGTTATGGGCGACAACCGCAACGCGAGCAGGGACAGCCGCAGCTACAGCGTAGGCTTCGTGGACGAGAGGCAGATAGTGGGCAAGGTACTCTTCGTGCTCATCCCCGGGTCTAACGAGGGGGAGAAGGCCGACTGGAGCCGCTTCGGGAGCGTGTACGGATAATGGGCGACGTGATAAACGAGGCGGTGAACGTCCAGTGGTTCCCCGGCCATATGGCGAAGGCCCGCAGGATGATAAAGGAAAACTCCGCGATGGTGGACGCGGTGTGCGAGGTGGTCGACGCCCGCATACCGAGGTCGAGCCGCAACCCCGAGGTTGGTGAGCTCATCGGCGGAAAGCCGAGGATGCTTATACTGAACAGGGCCGATCAGGCCGATCCGGCTTTGACGGACAGATGGGCGGAGAATTTTAAGGCGCAGGGACTATACGTTATCAAGACGGACGCCAAGTCCGGCAAGGGCACGAATGCGTTTCAGAACGCCGTCCGCGGCCTTTTGAAGGATAAGATAGAATACTACCGCGAGAGGGGTCAGACAGGCCGCCTTCTCAGAATATTGATCCTCGGTATTCCGAACGTCGGAAAGTCGTCTTTTATAAACCGCGTCGCGGGCAGAAGGGCGGCGGAGGCCTCCGACAGACCCGGAGTGACGAGGGGCAAGCAGTGGATAAACATAGGCGGCGGCATTGAAATGCTCGATACGCCGGGACTGCTTTGGCCCAAGTTCGAGGATAAGGAGGTGGGCGAGCACCTCGCCTTTACCGGAGCCGTTAAGGACGATATTCTCGACGTGGAGACCCTCGGAGCGAGGCTTATGAGGCTTCTCGCTTCTGAATACCCCGAAGCGCTCGCCGGGAGATATAAGATAGAGACGGACACGGAGGACGGCTTTGAGCTTCTAAATCGGGCGGCAAAAAAGCGCGGCTTCATCGTCTCGGGCGGCGAGACCGATTTAGAGCGAATGTCAAGGGTAGTCTTAGATGAGTTTCGCGCAGGCAAGCTCGGGAGACTGACGCTTGAAACGCCAATTTAAGATGGTGATCATTTATGGCAGAGATACTTGTTTCCGGCCTTTTGAACGTGGAGACCTCGGCTAAGGTCAGGGGCTTTCCGATTAATTACTATCCGATAGACTACGCCTTTTTCGGGGTGAATACCGCCCCGGGCGGCGTGGGCTTCAACCTTGCCTCCGCGCTGAAAAGGCTCGGCAGCACTGTCACGCTCTGCGGCCTTATAGCCGACGATTTCGGCGGGAGATACGTTAGCTCCGAGCTTGAAAAGCGGGGCATTTCGGCGGACGCAGTCAGCTGCACCCTTGCGGAGACCCCGTCGAGCGTCGTTTTATACGATGAGAGCGGCAGGCGTCAGGTCTACTGCGACCTTAAGGATATACAGGAGTGGACTTACGAATTTGACCCGGCGCTTGTGGATAGAGCCGAAATAATTGCGGCAACGAACATAAACTTTTCAAGGCCGCTTTTAAAGCTTGCCAAGTCCGCGGGCAAAAAGGTCGCAACGGACGTTCACGTTCTCTCCGATATCGAGGACGGTTATAACCGCGAGTTTATGGATGCGGCGGACATCCTGTTTCTGAGCCACGAGGGCATAAGGGGCGACAGACGCGCCTTTATCTTTGCCCTCGAGTCACGGTACAAAAACGAGATCATCGTGCTCGGTATGGGCGCCGAGGGCGCGCTTATGTATCTCAGAGACGAAAACCGCTTTATTGAGATGCCCGCGTTCCGGACTGACGCCGCCGTAAATACCGTAGGAGCGGGCGACGCTCTGTTCGCCGCTTTTTTAAACTTTTACGGAAAGGGCTTTGCCCCAGTTGAGGCCCTTGAACGGGCTCAGATGTTCGCGGCCCTCAAGATCCGCGTAAGCGGTGCCGCGAGGGGCTTTTCCACCGAGGCGGAGATCGAGGGGGCGCTGAAAAATGCGAAACGGTGAAATAGACCTCTGGTCAATCGAACGCGAGCTTGCGGCGGATGGCAAAAAACTGATCGCCGGTGTGGACGAGGCCGGGCGTGGTCCTCTTGCGGGACCCGTGTGCGCTGCCGCCTGCGTTCTCCCGTTCGGAATTGAGATAGAGGGGTTGAACGACTCAAAGAAGCTTACGGAGAAGCAGAGAGAACGGCTTTACGGGATAATAACCGAAAAGGCGGAGGCGTGGGCTGTCGGTTTCGCGAGCCCGGAGGAGATCGACGAAGTAAATATTCTGAACGCGACCTACCTTGCGATGAACAGGGCGGTGAAGGCTCTCGGACTTGAGCCTGATATCTCGATAGTCGACGGGAACCGCTCTGAAGGACTTGAGTTTTCCAATATCACGGTCGTAAAGGGCGACGGGAAAAGCGCCTCTGTCGCCGCGGCCTCTATAATCGCGAAGGTCACGAGGGACAGGCTGATGCTCACCCTTGCGGAAAAGTATCCGCAGTACGCCTTCGAGAAGCACAAAGGTTACCCCACGGCTCTGCATTACGAGAGGCTGAGGGAGTACGGTCCCTGCGAGATCCACAGAAAATCGTTTCTTAAGAAGATGCATTGAATGAACGAGAATAAGCTTTTGGGCAGATGGGGCGAGGAGACAGCCGCCCGATATTTGAAAAAGAAAAGATACAAAATAGCCGCGATGGGCTATAATACCCGTTTCGGCGAGGTAGACGTTATTGCGGAGAACAGGGATTTCGTCGTCTTCTGCGAGGTCAAGCTCAGGAAAAACGACGAGCACGGAGCCGCGAGAGAATTCGTCGGCGCGGGAAAGCAGAAGCGGGTGATCGCCGCCGCGTCCCGGTGGCTGCAGGAGAACGAGACCGAAAAGCAGCCCCGCTTCGACGTGATCGAAATTTACGCCCCCGAGGGCGTTAATACTAAAAAGCCCGGAATAACCCACCTTGAGAGCGCGTTCTGGGAAGGAAAGTGAGTAACTATGAAATATTACAGCACAAGAGACAGATCGGTGAAAATCACGGCCGCCGAAGCGATAGCGATGGGCCTTTCGAGAGAGGGCGGCCTTTTCGTGCCGGAAACGGTTCCGACACTGACCAGTGAGGAGATCGCGGCCCTCTGCGCCCTCGATTACAGAGAGAGGGCAGTCAGAATAATGAAGCTTTTCCTTGAGGACTATTCCGAGGAAGAGCTGAGAGACTTCGCGAATGCAGCGTATTCCCGGGAGAAATTCGACTCAGATGCCGTAGCCCCGGTAGTGAAGCTCGGCGAAGGCGAATATATCCTCGAGCTCTGGCACGGGCCTACCTGCGCCTTCAAGGATATGGCGCTTCAGATGCTGCCCCACCTCCTTACGGCGGCTCTTAAAAAGACGGGCGAAGATAAGCGCGTCTGCATTCTCGTCGCAACGAGCGGCGATACGGGCAAGGCAGCCCTCGAGGGCTTCCGCGACGTTGAGTGCGCGAAGATACTCGTGTTCTACCCCCGCGACGGGGTCAGCGAGGTGCAGAAGCTGCAGATGACGAGCCAGGAGGGCGGAAACGTCTTCGTTTCGGCGATAGAGGGCAACTTTGACGACGCTCAGACCGGAGTGAAGGAGATATTCTCAAGCGAGGAGCTAAGGAAAGAGCTCGAAAAAAAGGGCTGGTTCCTCTCATCGGCAAACTCGATAAACTGGGGCAGGCTCCTTCCGCAGATAGTCTACTACTTCTCCGCCTACTGCGACCTTATAAACGCGGGCGAGATAGAGCCGGGCGAGAAGATAAACTTCTCCGTTCCCACCGGCAACTTCGGCGATATCCTGGCGGGGTACTACGCAAAGAAGATGGGTCTCCCCGTCGCCCGCCTTATCTGCGCTTCAAACAAAAACGACGTGCTGACGGACTTTTTCAGAACGGGCGAGTATAACAGGCTAAGACCCTTCTACGAGACGATATCGCCCTCGATGGATATCCTGATCTCCTCGAACCTTGAAAGGCTCTTGAGCGATCTGTATGGCAGCGGCGAGAAAGTCAGCGAGCTTATGGGAAGCCTCAGGAGCGACGGGCGCTATGAAATAGATGCCGAGACGCTTGAAAGGATAGGCTCCGTTTTCTCGGCGGGCAGCCTTGACGACGAATCGGCGAAGGCGGTCATACGAGACACCTTCAGAGAAAAGGGATACCTTATGGACACCCATACGGCCGTGGCCTTCGGCGTAACGAAGGAATACCGGGAAAAAACGGGGGATGAAACGAAGACGGTCACGCTCTCGACCGCGAGCCCGTTTAAGTTTACGCCCGCCGTGCTCAAAGCGCTCGGAGAGCCCTGCGAAAAGCCCGGGCCCGAGCTTATCGGAGTGCTCAGCGAGGTCACGGGCGTCCCGGCGCCCCGCCCGCTTGCCGACCTTGCGGGAAGAAAGGCGAGATTTACCTTCTGCGCCAAAAAGACCGAGCTTACCGAAACGGTCAGGAACTTTTTAAGCTGATTGGGGACTTTTATTCATCGGGAGGACATATGCTCTATACTATCGGCGACCTTCACCTCTCCTTCGGCGCGGATAAGCCTATGGACGTTTTCGGCGCCGAGTGGGAAAACCACGCCGAAAAGCTGAGGGAGAACTTCAAAGCAGTCTCGCCGGAGGATACCACCGTTATCGCGGGAGATATGACGTGGGGAATGAGCCTTAATGACTGCCTTGAGGACTTCAGGTTTATCCACGAGCTTCCCGGGAAAAAGATAATCCTTAAGGGAAATCACGACTTCTGGTGGTCCACCGCCTCGAAGGCGATGAGTTTTTTCCGGGAGCACGGGCTCGACTCGATCGAGATATTAAATAACAACTGCTTTTTCTACGGGGAGACCGCATTATGCGGAACGAGGGGCTGGTTCTGCCCGAGGGAGAACGCCTCGGATCAGGATAAGAAGATAATGGCGCGGGAGGTCCAGCGCCTCGAGACCTCGCTAAAAGCCGCGGGTGAGGCGGAGAGAAAGATCGTTTTCCTTCACTACCCGCCGTTTTACGGGAAGTATTACTCCGACGAGATGGTGGAGCTTTTGCACAGATACGGCGTGCGCGAGTGCTACTACGGGCATATCCACGGGGCGGGAAGGCTTCTCGCCTTCGAGGGAGAGGCCGACGGAGTGAGCTACAGGCTCATAAGCGCCGACCACGTTGGCTTCAAGCCGGTAAGAGTGATCTGAGAGCTACCTGAAATAATGTAAAAAAAGTGTAAAATCATTTACAATTTTGAGATTCTATGCTAAAATACCCAAGTATGTCTACAAAAGTACAGGAGGAGATCCAAAGTGACAGTAAAGGACTTTGAAAAGAAAGAGAAGAGCACGGCGGAGTTTACCGTTGAGACGACCCCCGAGGAGTTCGAGGCCGCGGTTAACAAGGCTTACTTAAAGAACAGGGGCAGAATAAACATGCCCGGCTTCCGCAAGGGCAAGGCGCCCCGGAAGATGATCGAGGCTATGTACGGAGTCGGAGTCTTCTATGACGACGCCGTTGAGGAGATATATCCCGACGCTCTCGACGCCGGAATAAAGGAGAACGGGCTTTCCGTAGTCGGCCAGCCCGCTGTTATCGATATGAAGATCGGCGAGGACAAGAGCCTTACCCTCAAATTCCGCGTTGCCGTATATCCCGAGATCAAGGTCGAGGGCTATAAGGGCATCGAGGCTCCGAAGCCCCCTGTGACCGTTTCCGACGCCGAGGTCGATCGCGAGCTCCAGAGAGTCCGCGAGCAGAACGCCAGAGTTGAGACCGCCGAGCGTCCCGCCAAGGCCGGAGATATCGCCACCATCGACTTTGTCGGCTATATGAACGGCGAGCCCTTTGAGGGCGGCGCAGGCGAGGACTACGATCTTGAGCTCGGCAGCGGCACCTTCATCCCCGGCTTTGAGGATCAGCTCATCGGCAAGAGCGCTGGCGAGGAGACCGAGGTCAACGTGACCTTCCCCGAGGCTTACGCGCCCGAGCTTGCCGGAAAGCCCGCAACCTTCAAGGTGACCGTTAAGAACGTTAAGGAGAAGCTTCTCCCCGAGCTCGACGACGAGCTTGCGAAGGACGTCTCCGAGTTCGACACCCTCGATGAGTATAAGGCGAGCCTTAAGGCCGAGCTCACCGAGAAGCGCCAGAAGACCGCAGAGGAGGACTTCCGCAATATCGTTCTCTCCCGCCTCGTCGATAAGGTCGAGGGCGAGATTCCCGACGCAATGATCGACGATCAGGTCCAGAATATGATCGACAACTTCAAGTATAACATCCGCGCCCAGGGCATGGATTACGAGCAGTATCTCAAGATGATGGGCATGGAGGAATCGGGACTTCGCACCGAGCTTCGCCCCACCGCCGAGAAGGAGATAAAGGCCGACCTCGCTTTCGAGTTTATCGCCAAGGAGGAGAAGTTCGAGATCTCCGATGAGAAGGTCGAGGCCGAGTATCAGCGCCTTGCAGACGAGTACGGTATGAAGCTTGAGGATATCAAGCGCGCCGTTCTGCCCGACGCGGTAAAAACCGGACTTCAGATCGACGCCGCGAAGGAGTACGTTTACGGAAACGCCGTCGCTGCGGAGAAGGCCGAAGAGTGATGATGCCCGCCGCCTGTTTAGAAAAGCGGCTATTCGGTTATCATCAGTTTACAGCATTAAATAAGGAGGACCGATTATGGCGTTAGTACCTTACGTTGTAGAGCAGACGAGCCGCGGCGAGCGCAGCTACGATATCTATTCCCGCCTTCTTAACGACAGGATAATATTCCTCGGCGAAGAGGTGAACGATACCACTGCGAGCCTCGTAGTCGCACAGCTCCTCTATCTTGAGGCGCAGGATCCGGATAAGGATATCCAGTTCTATATAAACTCCCCGGGCGGCTCCGTCACTGCCGGAATGGCGATCTACGACACGATGCAGTATATAAAGCCCGACGTATCCACGATCTGCGTCGGCCTCGCAGCCAGCATGGGCGCTTTCCTGCTCGCCGCCGGGGCGAAGGGGAAGAGAATAGCCCTTCCCAACTCCGAGATCATGATCCACCAGCCCTCGGGCGGCTTCCAGGGTCAGGCAACGGATATCCGCATCCACGCGGAGAATATCCTAAGGATCAAGGAAAACCTCAACCGTATCCTCGCGGAGAACACGGGGAAGGATATAGATACCGTCCGCGCCGCAACGGAGAGAGACAACTTTATGTCCGCCGAAGAGGCAGTTGAGTTCGGTATCATAGATAAGGTCATAACAAAGCGCTGAGCAATTATTTGAAAGGTATCTGGGGCTAAATGGCAAAGAACGATGAAAAGCTTATCCGCTGCAGCTTCTGCGGCAAAAGAGAGGACGAGGTCGAGCGCATAGTTCGCGGACTTGACGCCTTTATTTGCAATGAATGCGTAAAGCTGTGCGGCGAAATAATGGGCTTCGACTATGACGAGCCTGACTATACTGTAGAGCAGTACGAGGGCGAGCTTCCGTTTCAGGATATCCCGAAGCCCCGCGAGATAAAGGAATATCTCGATGAGTATATCATCGGCCAGGATGAGGCGAAAAAGGCCATATCCGTGGCGGTGTACAACCACTATAAGCGCGTACTTGCCGAGGATCAGGGCGATACCGAGATCCAGAAGTCGAACGTGCTTCTCATCGGGCCCACCGGCTCGGGAAAGACGCTCTTTGCCCAGACCCTCGCAAAGCTCCTGAAGGTGCCCTTCGCGATAGCGGACGCCACCACGCTTACCGAGGCGGGCTACGTCGGCGACGACGTGGAGAATATCCTTCTCCGCCTTCTTCAGGCCGCCGATTTCAACGTCCCTCTCGCGGAGCACGGCATAATTTATATCGACGAGCTGGATAAGATCGCCCGCAAGAGCGAGAACACCTCGATAACCCGCGACGTATCCGGCGAAGGAGTGCAGCAGGCGCTTCTCAAGATACTTGAGGGTACCGTTGCCGGAGTTCCGCCGCTCGGCGGCAGAAAGCACCCGCAGCAGGAGTTCATTCAGGTGAACACGAAGAATATCCTCTTCATCTGCGGCGGAGCCTTCGACGGGATAGAGAAGATCATCGAGCAGCGCCTCGATAAAAAGAGCATGGGCTTCGGCGCCGATATCAAGTCAAAGCGCGAGCGCGCGGCGGGCGAGATAATGCTCAGCGTCCGCTCGCACGATCTCCAGAAGTTCGGGATAATACCCGAGCTTATCGGGCGTATGCCCGTGATAGTTCCCATGAAGCAGCTCACGAGAGACGATCTCGTCCGTATCCTTAAGGAGCCGAAGAACGCCATTACGAAGCAGTATAAGGCTCTGATGAAGTACGACGGAGTGAGCCTTGAGTTTGAGGACGGAGCTCTCGAGGCTATTGCCGACAGGGCTATCGAGCTCGACATAGGGGCAAGGGGCCTTAGAAGCGTGGTCGAGAGCATTATGACTGACGTTATGTACGACGTACCGTCTCAGGACAGGATCGAAAAGGTCGTTATTACCGAGGCCTCCGTGAGGGAGGGAACCGGGCCTAAGCTCATTCGCCGTCCGAAGCCGCGCATCGATCCGAATCTTGCCTTAAACTTGGAATAATACCGATTTATCGGGCGGGGGCTTGCCCCCGCCGTTTGCGGTTTTTTTATAGCGACTGAAATGAGTGAAAATATGAGTGATAATGAGAGAATAAGCGCCTTACAAGGCAATATAATAAAGCTTCCGCTCCTCGCGCTGAGGGGCTTATCGCTGTTTCCGGAGACTGTCATAAGCTTCGATATCGAGAGGAAACAGTCCGTAAACGCCGTTTTAGCGGCGGCAAAGGCTGATATGCGCATATTCGTCGCCGCGCAGAAGAACGTCTTTAAAGAAAAGCCCACAGCAGAGGATATCTACGATATCGGTGTAATCTGCACCCTCCGCCAGTACGTTAAGAACGGTGAAGCGGGGCTTCGGATAATGGTCGAGGGCAAGGCGAGAGCGAAGATAGAGGCTTTCCTGCCAGGGAAAAAATATACTGAGGCCCTCGTCTCCGAGATCGAGAGGGCGGAGCGCGGAAGAACGAAGAGGGCGGAGGCGCTTATGCGCAACGCCATCACCCTTTTTGATGAATATACCGAGGAGATAGGCACGGGAGTGCCCGAGGTGTTCATTAACCTGACGCTGAGGGACGACCCTGAGTACACAGCGGATTACATTGCGCAGAACGTCGGTATGTCGGCGGCGAAAAAGCAGGAGATACTTGAGACAGTCGATACCGAGGAGAGGCTAACAAGGCTCTGCGACTTCATCACTGAGGAGCTTGAGGTCCTGAGGATCGAGAGCGATATCAACGATAAGCTGCGCGACAGGATTTCTTCCATCCACCGCGACAACGTCCTCCGCGAGCAGCTTAATCTTATCCGCGCTGAGCTAGGCGAGGGCGAAGACCCGGAGATATCGGAATACAGAGAGAAGATTGCGGCCGCAAGGCTTTCGAAGGAGACCGAGGAGAAGCTTTATAAAGAGGTCGACAGGCTGCAGAAGCAGCCCTTCGGCTCAGCCGAGGGCTCGGTGATAAGAAGCTACCTCGACGCAGTGCTCGCCCTGCCGTGGCACTCGTCCACGAAGGAGAGAGCCGACGTGGAGGCGGCGAGACGCATACTTGACAAGGAGCACTACGGGCTTGAGAAGGTAAAGGAGAGGATACTTGAATACCTCGCCGTAAGGCAGATAGCGCCGGACGTAAAGGGAGCTATCCTCTGCTTCGTAGGGCCTCCGGGCGTCGGAAAGACCAGCATAGCTATGAGCATAGCCCACGCGACAAACCGTAAGCTTGCGAGAATGAGCCTCGGCGGCATCCGCGACGAGGCCGAGATAAGGGGCCACAGAAAGACCTATATAGGCGCTATGCCCGGAAGGATAATGACGGCGATAACCCAGTCAGGCTCAAATAACCCGCTTTTACTGCTCGACGAGATAGATAAGCTCGGCGCGGACTACCACGGCGACCCGGCCTCGGCTCTTTTAGAGGCGCTTGACCCGGTTGAGAACGCCACGTTCAGAGACCACTTTTTAGAGGTGCCATTCGACCTTTCAAACGTGCTTTTCATAACCACCGCGAACACGACCTCGACGATACCGCGCCCCCTGCTTGACAGGATGGAGGTCATCGAGCTTACGAGTTATACCGACGAGGAGAAGCTGATGATAGCAAAGCGCCATCTTCTCCCGAAGGCAAGGAAGAAACACGGCCTCGATCAGAAAACGCTTAAGATAAGCGACGGCGCGATAAGAGAGATAATATCCGGATATACGAGGGAATCGGGCGTAAGGCTGCTTGAACGCGAGCTCAACGCCATCTGCCGCAAGGCTGACAAGCGCATCGCCTCCGGCGAGGGCGACAGCCTCAGCGTTAAGGCGGGGGATCTTGAAGCCCTTCTCGGCCCGAGAAAATTCAGACCGGAGAACCTGTCGGCGACTGACGGCGTCGGCGTCGTCAACGGGCTTGCGTGGACGGAGGTCGGCGGCGAGCTTCTTGAGGTCGAGGCGGTCGCCCTTTCCGGTACGGGCAAGCTTGAGATAACCGGAAACCTCGGTAAGGTGATGACCGAATCGGCGAACGCCGCCATCACCTGCGTTAGAGCGAGGGCGGAAAAGCTTGGCATCGACCCGGAGTTTTACAAGAACAGGGATATCCATCTCCATTTCCCGGAGGGCGCCGTTCCAAAGGACGGACCTTCCGCCGGAATTACCATAGCCATCGCCGTGATCTCCGCTCTCACCGGAGCAAAGGTGAGAAGGGACGTCGCCATGACGGGCGAGATAACCCTTACGGGAAGAGTGCTCCCGATAGGCGGGCTTAAGGAGAAGACTATGGCCGCCCTGCGCTGCGGGGTCAAGACGGTCATAATCCCGAAGGATAACGAGAGAGACCTTGAGGAGATAGACCAGACGGTGCGCCGCTCCCTCGTTTTCAAGACTGCGTCGTATTTAGACGAGGTCATAGCCGAGGCTATCGCCCTTCCCAAGCAGGAGAACAGGAAGAAGAGAGCGGCGAATGATAAAAAGCCCGTCCGCGCCGATATGGCGGACAGGACGGAAGCATATACGATAAGGCAGTAAAGCTATGGATTTTCGCAAGACCGAATTTATAAAATCGGCTGCTTCGCCAAAGGACTTTATCCGGGATAAGCGGCCGCAGCTCGCCTTCGCGGGCAGGAGCAACGTGGGCAAATCCTCAGTGATTAACTCGCTCATCCGGCGCAAGAATTACGCGCGCGTCGGGGCTTCGCCGGGAAAGACGACCCAGATAAACTATTTCCTCGTCGATTCTGCGGCCTATCTCACCGACCTGCCCGGCTACGGCTACGCGAAGGTGAGCCGCGCCGAGCGCGAGAGATGGGGTAAGCTGATGGAGGCGTATTTTGCCGAGACGGGGCTCATAACCGCAGGCGTTATGATAGTCGACGCCCGGCATAAGCCGACGGCGGACGACGTAACTATGGCGGAGTGGTTCAAGGGTACGGGCTGCCCCCTCGTCGTCTGCGCTAACAAGCTGGACAAGCTCAAGAAAAGCGAGATCGAGCCGAATCTCGCCCTGATACGGGAGACTCTCGGTCTTGACGCCGAGACTCCGCTCGTGCCTTACTCAGCGGAGAAGGACGAGGGGCGCGATAGGCTCATAGCCGAGCTTGAAAGGCTTTTAAAGGTGTGATCATGATAAACATCTTTAAAAATCTCGACTGGACGGTGCTTTTGGATCTCGCGCTTTCGGTCGTACCGATTTTGATATGCATCACAGTGCACGAGTGCTGCCACGGGCTCTGCGCCCTCGCCCTCGGTGACGATACGGCGAAGAGAGCGGGAAGACTTAGCCTTAACCCGCTGAAGCATTTCGACGTTGTCGGCTTTATTATGCTGCTCGTCGTCCACTTCGGATGGGCAAAGCCCGTGCCGGTCAATATGCGCCGCTTTAAAAACCCGAAGCTCGGTATGGCGCTGACTGCCCTCGCCGGGCCAGTGTCCAATATTCTGCTGGCGATAGTCGTGCTGTTTATTTACGGCCTTGTATACGGGCTCCTTTCGGGCTCCACGGTCGGCTATTACGCGCTTTACGCGATATTGCTGACGGCGAGGCTCAGCGTATCCCTCGGAATATTCAATCTCATCCCCGTTCCCCCGCTCGACGGCTCGAAGGTGCTTTTCGCTCTCTTGCCGCAGAGATGGTATTACACGCTGATGAGATATGAGAAATACGGCTCTGTTATAATGATAGTCCTCGTGCTCACCGGGGTGCTGACAAAGCCACTGACCGCCGCCGTCGAATGGGTGCTTGGCGGGCTCTCGGTGTTTGCACAACTGGGCCTCTCACTGGCGTGGCTTTTTTGACCGATTATCAACAAGGTGGACAAGCTATGGAAAATCCGACCTTCCGGCTGGAGGGCGTCATAAAGACCTCCGATGAGATGGAGGACTTTGAGGGGCCGCTTACTCTGATACTCCAGCTTCTCGCTAAAAACAAAATAGAGATCAAGGACATCAGGATATCCGAGCTTCTCGACCAGTACCTCGCCTATCTCGACGAGATGAAGGCGATGGACCTTGAAATAGCGAGCGAGTTCGTGCAGATGGCGTCCCACCTCGTGTATATCAAGGCGCGTATGCTTCTGAACGCGGGCGAGGAGCCGAGCGAATTAGAGGAACTTATCGAAAGCCTTGAAAGGCTTAAGAGAAGGGACGTTTACGAGAGGATAAAGGCCGTCTGCGACCCTCTCTGCGCTATGTACTACCGGGGCGCCGGTATGATGACGAAGCCGCCCGAGTATATCCCGCTCGAGAAGGAGTACAGATACGTCCACGAGAAGGAGGATATACTTGAGGCTATCCTGAGAGTGCTCTCAAGGGAGGACGCGGTTTCGGCGATAATGAACGAGACGCGGTTTACGATGCCCTCAAGGATAACCTACTCCGTTTCGGAGAAGTCAGAGGAGATACTGATAGTCCTCATGCACGGAGGGGAGACTAAGGTAACCGAGCTTTTTAACCGCTCAAGATCGCGCACCGAGCTCGTCGCCACCTTTATAGCTCTTCTCGAGCTTGCAAAAGCGGGAAA
Source organism: uncultured Eubacteriales bacterium (assembly GCA_900317385.1). Lineage (GTDB taxonomy): Bacteria > Bacillota > Clostridia > Oscillospirales > Oscillospiraceae > RUG626. The sequence continues at coordinate 14,427 of ONGN01000001.1, read as the reverse complement.
AATCGGTATAATTGGAGAAGGAAAAGATACTACGGTAATGGCAAAGTCGGAAGGAGGCGGACAGAGTGGAACTGAGAGAGCTTAAGGGAGCGATAGAGGGCATCCTTTTCGCCTCGGGTGAGCCGGTCAGAATAGACAGGTTAGCCGCCGTCCTCGCCGCCGAGCCCGAGCTTATTAGCGACGCCGCCGCGAGCATAGCCGACGAGCTAAGCTACAACGGAAGGGGCATAAGGCTCGTAAGACTGGACAATATGCTCCAGCTCTGCTCCGCGCCCGAATACGCAGACTATATCCGCGCCGCCCTCGAGACGCGAAAGCCGCCGAAGCTTACGCAGGCGGCGCTCGAGGTGCTCAGCGTCGTGGCTTATTTCCAGCCCGTTACAAGGGCTTATATCGAGTCCGTCAGGGGGGTGGACAGCTCGTACACGGTCTCCGTGCTCGAGGAGCGCGGGCTTATCGAGTCCTGCGGCCATCTCGACGCCCCCGGCAGACCCACGCTTTTCAGAACTACGCCGAACTTTTTAAGAACCTTCGGCCTCAGCTCGCTTCAGGAGCTTCCCGAGCTTCCGGAGGAGGGAGCCGAGGGCGAGGATCAGCTAAAGCTTCAAAGCGCTATCGACACTCTCTCAAAGGCGGCGGAGGAGAATGAGCCAGAGGCGGCGGAGGAAGCGCAATGAAGGTCGTTCTGATCATTCTCCTCGTCCTCTTTCTCATTGCCCTTATTCCTCTCGGCGCGAGCTTTGAGTATTCCGAGGATGGGCTCCTGCTCGCCGCCCACATTGGATTTATAAAAATCGGAATACTGCCGAAAAAGGAAAAGGGCGAAAAGAAGAAAAAAGAGAAGAAGAAAAAGAAGAAAAAGAAAAAGGAAGAAAAGCCGGATGAGGAGAAGCCTGAGCCCGAAAAGAAGAAAAAGGGCGGAACGGCGGAATTTATCCTTAAGGTGCTCGAGGCGGTCTTCAATACGCTCAACCGCTTTCGAAAAAAGCTCACGGTAAATTACCTCAAGTTCTACTACACTTCGGCGTCTCCGGACCCATACGACGCCGCGATGAACTACGGCAAAAGCTCTGCTTTAGCCGGGGTTGTCCTCCCGCTTGCGGAGAAGGCTTTCAGAATAAAAAAGAGTGATATACGCACCTTCGTCAGCTTTGACGGGGAGGGCGACAGAATATATATCAGCGCAAAGCTCACACTAATGATCTGGGAAATAATTTACGTTGTCTGCGGGCTCATCCCGGCCGTTAAGGCATATCTGAGATGGAACGCGGGCGGAAAGGAAGAGAAAAATGGATAAGCATCCGACCAGCGAACTTATGGAGACCGTGATGAGCAAGGTAAAGGAAATGGTGGATATCAACACCGTTATCGGCGAGCCCATCGTGACGACCGACGGCGTTACTCTTATCCCCGTCAGCAAGGTAAGCTTCGGCTTCGCCTCCGGCGGAACTGATTTCGCCTCGAAAAACGTGAAGGACGGGCAGAAGAACCCCTTCGGAGGCGGAAGCGGAGCGGGAGTCAAGATCGCCCCGCAGGCATTCGTCGTTATCAAGGACGGCCACGTCAGGATAATGAATATGGAGGCTCCCGCCGTCACCACGGTAGAGAGGCTTGTGGACTCCGCCCCCGATATCATTGATAAGGTCAGCTCAATGTTTTCAAAGAAAAATAAGGAAGTTGAGACTCCGGCCGAGCCCGAGACAGAGTTCGTAGGGGAATAATCCGCCAATGGCGCGGAAAAATAACCGCATCCTTTCAAACCGGAGGGCGTTACTACGAGAAAGATAATTTCAGGGATTGTGGCGGCGGCGATACTGTTATCGCTTGCCTTTTCGGCCCTCGCCTTTGACGACGGGGCCCGCGCGAGCGCGATTTACGAGCCGGAATCCGGCACTTTTCTATTTGAGAAAAACGCGGATGAAAGGCGCCTTATCGCCTCGACGACGAAGATAATGACAGCTCTCGTTATAATCGAGAACTGCGGACTTGACGAGATAGTTACCGTGCCAAAAGCCTGCGAGAGCGTTCCGGGCACCTCGCTTTACCTGCGCGGCGGCTCGCAGTATACCGTGCTCGAGCTTTTATACGGCATACTTCTCGAATCCGCGAACGACGCGGCCTACGCTCTTGCCATTCACTGCTCCGGCACTATCGGCTCTTTTGCCTGGCTTATGAACAAACGCGCCGAGTCTATCGGCATGACGAATACCCACTTTGAAAACCCACACGGCCTTGACGGCGCCGAGCATTACTCCACCGCCCACGATATGGCTCTCCTCGCTGCCGAGGCGCTTAAAAATCCCACCTTCAGCCTTATCGTATCAACGAAGACGGCAAAGGTAATGGGCAGGACGTTTTCAAACCATAACAAGCTCCTCTGGAGTGTGGACGGAATGATCGGAGTTAAGAACGGATATACTCAGAAAGCGGGCAGAACTCTCGTGACCGCCTGCACGAGAAACGGAATGACACTGATTTACGTTACCCTGAGCGATCCGGGAGACTACACCGACCACCCGGCGGCATACGACTGGGGCTTTGAGGGCAGAAAGGTTTTCAGAACGGCGGCTGAGGGAGAGACGTTCGCTTCGATCGAGGTCGTTTCCGGCGACAGGGCAGAGGTCGGCGTCGTCCCGACGTCACAGGCGGCTTTCCTTCTGAATGAGGACGAGGATATCACAGAGGAAATCTATCTTCCGAAGTTTATCTACGCGCCCGTCGAGGCAGGGGACTATGCCGGAACGATAGTGTATAAGAAGGACGGAGACGAGGTTTTTATAACCGACCTCGTTTTCGAGACCGGGGCAAAGGCGGTCCAGCCTAAGCGTCAGGGCATTTTCGACAGGATGTTCGATTTCTTTTCACGGTGAAAAATGGAAGAGAGACTGCAGAAAACTTTATCCGCCCGTATGGGTATATCCCGCAGGGCGGCGGAGCAGCTTATCTCCGAGGGCAGAGTAAGGGTCGACGGAGCTGTAGCACAGCTCGGAACAAAGGTCGATCCAGACCTTGCGCGGATCGAGGCGGACGGCGTTCCGCTTCCCGCCGCTCAGGAGGAAAAGGTTTACGTAATGCTGAATAAGCCCGTGGGCTACGTTACCACGATGAAGGACGAGCAGGGGAGAAAGACCGTCTCCGACCTCGTGGCGGACGTCGGAGTCAGGGTTTACCCCGTCGGCAGGCTGGATCTCAACTCCGAAGGGCTGCTTATAATGACGAATGACGGGGAGCTTGCAAATATGCTGACACATCCTTCGTTTGAAAGGAAAAAGACCTACCGCGTTTGGGTGAGGGGCAATACGGCTTCGGGCCTTTCCCGCCTTCAAGAGCCTATGGAGCTTGACGGCAGGCCGCTAAAAAAGCCGCAGGTCAGGCTAATAACCGACAGAGGCGACAGCGCCTCTTTTGATATCACGATACATGAGGGGAGAAACCGCCAGATCCGCCGTATGTGCGAGATAGCGGGACTTACCGTAACTAGGCTTGTCAGAACGGCAGAGGGCGGTGTAAGCCTCGGCAGGCTTGAAAAGGGCAAATGGCGCAGGCTTACTGAGAGTGAGCTCAGAGTACTGCGCGGGGAATAATAATTTGCAATTTTTGTGAAAGAAAAATTGCAAAAATAGCTTGAATTCCTGCAGACTACATTGTATTATAAGCGTATGCGCGTTGGGCGCATACGCTTTTTTACGATTGGAGAAGAATATGGATTACGACGTTCTTGCGGTAATAGCCGAGAAGACCCCCGGGTTTTCCAAGGGGCAGAGGAAGATCGCGAAGTATATTACGGCAAATTACGATAAGGCCGCGTTTATGACGGCGGGAAAGCTCGGAAAGGCGGCGGACGTCTCCGAGTCCACCGTTGTGCGCTTTGCCGCAGATCTGGGATACGACGGGTATCCCGAGATGAAGAGGGCGCTTCAGGAGCTTATCAAAAACCGCCTAACAACGGTGCAGCGCATTGAGGCTTCAAAGGAGATAATGGAAAAGGGCGATATTCTCGACACGGTGCTTAACTCCGACGTGGAGAAAATAAAATACACCCTTGAGGATATCGACGTGGCGGCTTTTAATCAGGCGGTCGATAAGATAGTAAACGCCAAGAGTATCTACGTTATCGGCTTACGTTCGTCCTCTTATCTCGCGGGCTTTTTAGGCTTTTATCTTAACCTTTTGTTCGAGGACGTTAGGGTGATAAATCAGTCCGCCGCGAGCGAGATATACGAGCAGATACAGCACATCGGGGAAAAGGACGTCTGCATAGCGATTTCTTTCCCGCGCTATTCGCGCAGAACGATAACGGCGATCCAGTTTGCCCGCGATATGGGCGCTTCCGTTATCGGCATAACCGATTCGGGTTCATCCCTCGTAGCGAAGAACTCTGATATCAAGCTCTACGCCCGCAGCGAGATGCTTTCGTTTTTGGATTCCCTCGTCGCTCCGCTCAGCCTGATTAACGCCCTCGTAGTGGCGGCGGCTGAGTGCACCGGGGATAAGCTTGAGGAGAAGTTTGAGCGCCTTGAGGCGATGTGGGCGGAATACGAGGTATATGAGAAGCACGAATGATTTTGATCTAATAGTTATCGGCGGGGGTGCCGCCGGACTTTTTGCCGCGGGCAGAGCGGGAGAGCGCGGGCTCAGGACCCTTCTTCTCGAAAAAAACGATAAGGTCGGAAGAAAGCTGGGCATAACCGGCAAGGGCCGCTGCAATCTTACGAACAACGCCGAAGCGCGCACCGTTATCGAAAACTGCACAACGAACGGAAGATTTTTGTACAGCGCCGTGAACGCTTTCCCCCCGTCGGCAGTAATGAGCTTTTTCGAGAAGAGGGGAGTTCCGCTCAAAACGGAGAGGGGCTTTCGCGTTTTCCCCGAGTCGGACAGGGCGGCGGATATCGTAAACGCGCTGAGGTCTTATATAAAGGACGGCGGAGTGACGAGGATAACGGCAGAGGCGAAGGGCCTTGTCATAGAAAACGGAGCCGTCGCAGGCGTCGATACCACCGCAGGGCGCTTTTCTGCGAAAAGCGTGATAGTCGCTACCGGCGGCATATCCTACAGGCTCACGGGCTCAACGGGCGACGGATACCGCTTTGCCGAGAGCGCCGGGCATACGATAGTGCCTCCCGTGCCATCCCTCGTGTCGATATGCTGCGCCGAGGAGGAATGCGCCGAGATGGCGGGCTTCTCCCTCCGCAACGTGAAGCTGAGGGTGGAGAACAAAAAGGGAGCGGCGGTTTTCGAGGATATGGGCGAGCTTCTGTTTACGCACAGGGGCGTGTCCGGCCCGCTCGTCCTTTCTGCGAGCGCGCATATGCGCGAGTATGAAAAGAACGGGTATAAGCTCTATATCGACTTAAAGCCCGCCCTCACCGAGGAGAAGCTTGACGCGAGAATTTTGCGCGATTTTGAAAAGTATAAGAACAGGGAATTTGAAAACGCGCTCTCCGACCTCGCCGGGCGGAGTATGATACCGGTGCTCGTAAGAAGATCCGGAATAGCTCCGGAGAAACGGGTAAACTCCGTAACGAAGGAGGAGAGACGCAGGCTTGTGAGCCTGTTTAAGTCCTTCGAGCTGACAGCCGTTTCGCCCGGCCCGATAGAGGAGGCGATAGTCACCTCCGGCGGAGTCAGCACGAGGGAGATCGACCCGAAGACGATGGCGTCGAAAAAATGCTCCGGCCTCTACTTTGCCGGGGAGGTCATCGACGTTGACGCATATACAGGCGGCTTTAATCTTCAGATCGCGTGGTCAACGGCGTTTGCCGCGGCAAACGCGGTTCCGAAAGCCGAAAATGATAAGGAGAGCGGAAAAATGAAGCACATTGACGTAGCGATAGACGGCCCATCCGGTGCGGGTAAGTCCACCCTCGCAAGACTTGCGGCGGAAAAGCTTGGGCTTATATACGTTGATACCGGGGCACTGTACCGCACCGTGGGACTTTACGTTCTTTCTAAGGGCGTCGGCAGCCGCGACGAGGCGGGGGTAACCGCCCTTCTGCCGGAGATAGATATCGGGATGAAATACTCCGACGGAGCTCAGAGAATGATACTGAACGGGCAGGACGTCACGGACAGCATAAGAACGCCCGAGGTCACGAAGTACGCGTCTGACGTCTCAGCGATAGGTGCGGTAAGAGCGTTTCTCTTAGATACCCAGAGGTCGCTTGCCGAGAAATACAGCGTTATTATGGACGGGAGGGATATAGGCACCGTGGTCCTTCCGAACGCCGAGCTTAAGATATTCCTCGCCGCGAGCGCCGAGGTGAGAGCCCGCCGACGCCTTAAGGATTTCGAGGCGAAGGGCATAGAGACGACATTTGAAGAGGTGCTGCGCGATATCGAGGAGAGGGACTATAACGATTCGCACAGAGAGATAGCCCCGCTCAAGCCGGCGGAGGACTCCGTCCTTGTAGATACCTCGGAGAAGAGCCTTGAGGAGAGCCTCGCGGAGATAGTGGGGCTTATCGAAAGAGCGATGGAAGAATGAAAAAGCTTATTCTTGCCGAATCGGCGGGCTTCTGCTTCGGAGTGCAGCGCGCCGTCAGTATAGCCGAAAAAAACGCGGGAAGCGGGAGGAGGGTCGTTACCCTCGGCCAGCTCATCCATAACAACGCCGTAACGGACAGGCTCGCTTCCCTCGGAGTATCGCCGATATCCGACGTGTCGGAGGCGGGAGCCGGCGACGTCGTGATAATCAGAAGCCACGGCGCTCCCGAGCGGGTCTATACCGAGCTTAAAAACGCCGGAGCCGAGATAATCGACGCAACCTGCCCGATGGTAAAAAGAGTCCACGACCTTGCGAAGGCGGAGCTTTCCGCGGGGAGAAAGGTCGTTATAGTGGGCGACGGGGAGCACCCGGAGGTCAAGGCGATAACCGACGGGCGGGAAATGCTCGTGCTCGGCGGAGTGCCTGAGACCGAAAAAGCGATAGCCGAGGGCGTCATTTTGCCGGAAGACCCCGTTTCCGTCCTCTCACAGACCACTGCCGAACGAGAAATCTTCGATAATATTGTAAAAATTATAAAAAAACTGTGTACAAATTGCAAAATATTTGATACAATATGCAATGCCACTTCGCGGCGCCAGGGCGAAGTCAGTCAGCTTGCGTCAAAATGCGAAGCCTTCGTAGTGATCGGCGGCAGGCAGAGTGCCAACAGCCGTCATCTTGCCGACATCGCCTCCAAGCTTTCCCGAAGAGTTTTTTTCATCGAGAATGCGGACGAGTTGTCTATCGGCGAGCTCAAGGATTTTGACACCGTGGGCGTAACTGCGGGAGCCAGCACACCGGAGTGGATAATTAAGGAGGTAATCAGGAAAATGAGTGACGAGATCAAATCCACGGAGTCCGTGGAAAACACCGAAGCGGAAGCTTCATTCGAGGAAATGCTTGAGCGTTCCATCAAAACTTTACATACGGGAGAGAAGGTTTCGGGCATTATCGCCTCGATCACCCAGACTGAAGTGTCTGTGGATCTCGGCACAAAGCAATCCGGTTATATACCCATCACCGAGCTTAGCGACGAACCCAACTTCAACGTAAACGAGCATTTCAAAGTGGGCGACGAGATCGAAGCCTTCGTTACCCGCGTGAACGACGTTGAGGGCACCGTGGCTCTCTCCAAGAAGCGCCTCGACGCCAACAAGGCGTGGGAGACCATTTCCGAGGCGCGCAATGAGCGCACCACCGTTGAGGGCACCGTTATTGAGGAGAACAAGGGCGGCGTAGTCGTCCTCGTCAAGGGCGTTCGCGTTTTCGTACCCGCGAGCCTTTCCGGCCTTCCCAAGGACGCTCCCATGACCGAGCTTCTTAAGAAAAAGGTCAAGCTCCGCATCACCGAGGTCAACCAGCCCCGCCGCCGCGTTGTCGGCTCCATCCGCGCCGTACAGTTCGAGGAGCGCCGCGCCAAGGCCCAGGAGGTCTGGGACAATATCGAGGTCGGCAAGCACTATGACGGCGTTGTTAAGAGCCTCACCTCTTACGGCGCATTTGTCGATATCGGCGGAGTAGACGGGATGGTCCACGTTTCCGAGCTCAGCTGGAACCGCATCCATCAGCCCAGCGAGGTCGTCAAGGTCGGCGATCCTCTCGACGTTTACGTTATTTCCTTCGACAAGGAAGCCCGCAAGATCTCCCTTGGCCACCGCGATCCCAACGCCAACCCCTGGAAGGTATTTACCGATAAGTACTCCGTGGGCGACGTTGCAGAGGTCAAGGTCGTTAAGCTTATGACCTTCGGCGCTTTCGCTGAGGTCGTTCCCGGCGTCGACGGACTTATCCATATCAGCCAGATCGCGAACCGCCGCATCGGCAAGCCCGATGAGGTCCTCTCCGAGGGTCAGGTCGTTTCCGCGAAGATAACCGCTATCGACAACGAGAACAAGAAGGTCTCCCTCTCCATCCGCGCTCTCTCCGAGCCCGCAGCTCCCGCTGCCGAGCCCGAGGAGGCTTCCGAGCCTGAGAACGACGAGCCCGCAGTGGTATACGATACCGCGAATCCTCCCACTGCCGAGGAGCTCGAGGCTATAGTCGAGGACTGATTTTAACAAATAAAGCGAAGCACCGCTGATTATTCGGCGGTGCTTTTTTAAAGGAGAATGCACGGTGAGAAAAATCGTTTCCGTTTTGCTCGCACTGCTGCTTGCCGCCACTATCCTGCCCTGCGCTTTTGCCGCCGAGGAGGAGGGGCCGCATCCCTGGGCAGTGGCCGAGGTCAGCGAGGCTACTGAGGCGGGGCTTGTGCCCGAAACTCTCCAATGCGATTACAGAGAGCCGATGAAAAGAGCCGAAATGGCGGAGCTGATAGTCCGCCTCCTTGAAAAGGCGAGCGGAAAGAGCGCGGAAGAGCTTATAATAAGCCCGGACGACGTGCCCGCTTTTTCCGATACGGAGGATAAGAACGTGTCCGTCTGCGCGGCTCTGGGCATAATAAAGGGTATGGGCGGCGGATTGTTTAAGCCCGAAGGTGAGCTGACACGAGCGCAGGCTGCCGCCATAATAAACAGAACCGCTGTCGTTCTGGGCGTAGACACCTCGAATTATCCCCTCGGCTTTGAGGATACAAAGCACCACTGGGTCAAAGACGAGCTCGGCTGGACCGTGAGAAACGGCATCCTTCGCGGAACCGGCCACGGAAATTTTACTCCAAACGCTCCGGTAACGCGGGAGCAGGCGATGATCATTTCGCTTCGAACGCTGAAGGCGCTGACCGGAGTGACCTACCTTCGCGTGAGCGAGAGGTGGGAGACGGACGGCGTTCTCCGATCCTTTACCGAGTGGGAGTACGACGAGGCCGGAAATAACGTAAAAGAGAGCGAAAACGGAGCTGTTGTTCTTGAAATAGAATATGATATAGAGGGCAAGGCGATGAAATACGAATATTCCGATGGAGAGACGTATACTCTTTCGTATCACGATAACGGAAAAATCGCCTCAAGAAGCGTAACGAACGCCTCTGGAACGAAAACGTATTATTACTACAGCACCGGCAACGCTTCACGCATTACCGGCGCTGACGGGGCCGAGACGAGCTATAAATACTCCGAGGATAACGGTCTTCTCTTAAGAACGGGGAAGACGAGAAGCGCGGAGGGAGACCTCAGAAGTACGGAGACGGCGATACTGACTATGGACGGTACGCTTTTATCCGAAACCGTGGAGACAGCCTTCGGCGAGAAGGAGACTTCGACCTATGAATACGACTCCGAGGGAAGGCCCACGGCGTGGGAGACGGTGTACGGCGAGATATCCTACGCTTTTACGATGAGCTACAACGCGGACGGAAGCCCGAGAACGTATACGGTAAAATACCGCGTAAACGGGAAGACGAGGGAGAGTACCACGGTAAGAAACGAGTGGGAATACGATGAAAACGGAAACCTCACAAAGCTTACCCAGCGCGTGAGCGGAACGTATCTAAACTACGTAAACGTCCGCACTTACGAGTATAAGGAGATAAGAACGGCGGTGCTCCCAGCATACTGGAGCCCCGTGACCGTTTCGGCGACAAGCTATTGATAAAAGCGGCAGCTTGGGTTATAATCCAACTATCAGGAATATGAAGCTCGGAGGTCGAATTATGGCGCTTTTTAAGAAAAAAAGCCTTCGCAAAACCATGACGCCGTACTGCACGGCGATAATAGCGGCGGCGGGCTCGTCCGCCAGAATGGGCGGCGAGGATAAGCTCTTTGCCGATCTTAACGGCAGCCCGGTGATCCTTCACACTCTCCGCGCATTTCAGGAGTCTGAGTATATCGACGAGATCATCGTCGTCACCCGCGAGGAGAGCATAGTCAGGATAGCCGACCTCTGCGCCGAAAACGGGATAGAAAAGGCGACCAAGATACTGAGAGGCGGGGAAACGAGGCAGAATTCCGTGCTAATCGGACTTGAGGAGGCGTCTTCCGAGGCGAAGCTTATAGCTATCCAGGATGGGGCAAGACCGCTCGTAACGGGCGAGATAATAAAAGAGACGGTGCTCAAGGCGCTGAAATACACCGCCGCCGTGCCCTCGGTTGAGATAAAGGACACGGTGAAGGAAGAGAAGGATTCCTTCGTCTCCGCAACGGTGCCGAGAGCGAAGCTCCGCGCCGTCCAGACTCCGCAGTGCTTTGCCTCTGAGGTCATCAGAGCCGCGCTTGAGAACGCGAAGAGAAAGGGACTTGAGCTGACTGACGACGCCTCGGCGGTTGAGGCTATGGGCGGAAACGTGTACCTCGCAAAGGGCTCGGAGGAGAATATTAAGATAACAACGCCTGTCGATCTCCTATTCGCTGAGGCGATACTGAGGGGGCGCGGGGAATGAGGATAGGTCACGGTTACGACGTCCACAGATTTGCAGCCGAAAGAAGGCTCGTCCTCTGCGGGGAGGTAATTCCGTATGAGCTCGGACTTCTCGGTCACTCGGACGCTGACGTCGCCGTACATGCTCTGATGGACGCGATTTTAGGCGCGGCCGCCCTCGGAGATATCGGCAGGCTTTTTCCGGACAGCGACCCAAAGTACGAGGGCGCGGACAGTATGCTCCTGCTTGAAAGGGTCGTGGCGCTCGTCTCGGAAAAGGGCTTTTCCGTGTCAAACGCGGATATAACGATTATCGCGCAAAGACCGAAGCTTGCGCCTTATATCGGGCAAATGAGGGAAAATATAGCGAAGAGCCTCGGGATTTCCACCGACAGGGTAAACGTAAAGGCGACGACCGAAGAGGGCCTTGGCTTTACCGGAAGCTTAGAGGGAGTATCCGCCCACGCGGTCGTGCTCTTGAACGAATAAGAAATATTGCGATCCTTCCGCATAGAATGGTCTGACCACTATGTGGGAGGATTTTAATTATGTTTGATATTTTAATAGTATGCCGCACTCTGACCTCGGCTCAGCGGGTATCTCGCCTGCTTTCTGCGCGGGGCTGGAGGGCGATGGTCATAAGAACGCCACCGTCCGTTTGGCGGGAGGGCTGCGGCTGGTCGGTCAAGGTATTAAAGGCAAGTCCGCAGCCCGTCATTGATGAGCTCGAAAGAGCGCAGCTTACGCAAAACAGGATCTACAGGCTGGAGGGAGGGCTGCCGGTCGAAGAGGTGAGGCCGTGATATATCTCGACTCAGCCGCGACTACTTTACAAAAGCCGCCTGAGGTCGGCTGCGCCGTATTTCGGACGATGCAGCGGGCCTCAAGCCCGGGAAGAGGCGGTCACGCCTTCGCGATGCGGGCGGCCGAGACGGTATACGCAGCCCGTGAGACCGCGGCAAAGCTGTTCAGCGTGGACGATCCCGCCAAGGTCGTCTTCACCTTCAACGCGACCCACGGGCTGAATATCGCGATAAACTCGCTCATCAAAGAAGGAGATACGGCGCTTATTTCCGGCTGGGAGCATAACTCCGTTCTCCGCCCTCTTACGGCGCGTAGAGCAAAGCTCTTGATCGCCGAGGCGGGGATGGACAGAGAGAAAACGCTTGAGGCATTCCGCGCCGAGCTTGGAAAAAAGCCGAAGCTCTGCGCCGTCAATCACGTCTCCAACGTGACGGGCTTCGTACTTCCCGTTTACGAGATAGCGGAAGAATGCCAAAACGCAGGAGTTCCGCTTATTATTGACGCGTCTCAATCAGCGGGAGCGTTCAAGCTCGACTTCCGCAGGCTCGGAGCAGACTTCATCGCGATGCCGGGACACAAGGGGCTGTACGGCCCGCAGGGGACGGGTATACTGCTCGTAAAAGACGGAGCCGAGCCGCTGCTTTTCGGCGGAAGCGGCTCGAGCTCGGCGCTTCCCGATATGCCGGATGAACTTCCGGACAGGCTCGAGGCAGGTACGCATAACACGGCGGGCATTGCCGGACTTCAAAAAGGGATGGCCTTCGTGATGCGCGAGGGCGAAGAAAACATTCTGCGGCGCGAGCGCGAGCTCGCTTACAGGGCGGCATCGGGACTGTCGACGCTGAGGGGAACAAGAGTATACGCCCCAAAGCGCGAGGACGGGTCCGGCGTGATATCGTTCAATATCGAAGGACTGAGCCCGGAAGAGGCCGGACAGAGATTTTCGGATATGGGTATAGCCCTCAGGGCGGGGATGCACTGCTCACCGCTTGCGCATAAAACGCTGGGCACGTTCCCGGAGGGAACTGTAAGACTGAGCGTATCGGCGTTTACGAGCGCAAGGGAGATAGACGCATTCCTGAACGTCGCGGAGGACATTTCAAAAAGAAACTGACACAAGCGCAGAGGCGTGCGGCCTCTGCGCTTTTCACAAAAAAAATGAAAAAAAAAGACAGAAATATTGAAATAATCTACAAACAATGATATAATACTTAATTGGATTAAAGTAGGTGCTTATTACTTTTTGAAAAACGCAAAAGTAACACTTAGAGTAACAGGCAAATGAGATAATAGACCAAAGAAAGCAAAATCCCGAAAGGAGCAGAAGGTATGAAGACGAAGGCAATGAAGGGACTAAGCCGCAGGATATTGACTCTGGTCTTGGCGCTGATAATGGCGCTGGGGAGCCTGAGCGGAGCGGTGAGCGCAGTGGCGCTTGCGGACGATGAGGAAATCATCGGAAGCGAAGCGCCGGGAACAGAGACAGGTACTGGCGAGGAGGAACCGGGAGAAGAGCCGGAACCTGCGCCGGAGACTGAACCTGAGCCTGAACCTGAACCGGAGCCCGAGGAGGACGAGGAGCCGAAATGGGAGTATCCGGAGGAAGGCGAGGGACCGGTCAAGGAAGAGGAGCCTTCGGAATATGCGCTGGACGTGAGCCTGATAGTATCGGGCGAGGCGGAGCTGTGCCTGAAGACGGAGGATAGCGTAGTATCGAAGGAGGTCACCCCCGCAATAAGGCTGTGGGACAGCGAGGAGAGCCTGAGATACAGCACGTTTGCCCAGACGCTTGAGGGCGAGGAGATAGTGATCGCGGGAGCGGTGTACGACGCCGCGACCGGAGAGCCCGGGATAAGCTTTACGGAGAAGACAAAGGTCACCGTCACCGGCAAGAGCGTCGGCGAGGGTGAGTACGTCATATACATAGAAGAGGGAGAAGGACTTAAGGCAGTAGAAGTAGAGCGCAGAGGAAACACGCTCTGTTTCGAGGCTGAAGGCGTCTCTCTGTTCGTGCTTACGAAGAAGGCGGCTGAGGAGCCGGCAGAAGAGCCCGTAGAGGAGCCCGTAGAGGAGCCCGTAGAGGAGCCGAAGGACGGCGAGGAGATAGACTACGAGGAGCTCTTCGAGGTAGAGGCGTCGGATGACGAGCCGCTTCTCGATACCGATGAGCTGAGCGATGAGACGCTCGAAGCCATAGGGATAGAGCGCGATGGAAAGACTAAGGATCCGAAAGAGGTAAAAACAGACGACGGCATATTAGCGAGAGAGGGAACGGTCGTCACGGAGGACGACAGACTGCCGTGGCAGAGCCCTGAGCTCATAATAGACGGGCTGACGATAAAGTGGGTGCCGGTGAGGTATAACCAGCCGGTGGACCCGGTGCACCTTGACTTGGAGTGCACGACGGATACGGTAGACGATCAGAAGTTTGAGATCGTAATGAGGATAGTAGGCGGCGAGTCGATAGCGCCGGGCCGCATCGAGATCGTATTCCCCGCATACCTGTGGAAGGACAGGAACGGAGAGGAAGCGGGAAAGCTGTCGATAGGACTTCCAAAGGGATTCGAGTGGAAGAGGATAGCAGACAGCGTAGTAATAACGAATACGCGCAGCGTAGACGGAACGGCAACGGTAAAGCTGCAGGCGGCGTTCCGCGGCGTAAAAGCTCATGATATGATAGACGGAACGGACTCGAGGACGTATAACGACTTTTTCAACGTACAGGCGAATATCAGCCTGGAAGATGAAACGGTACTGATCAGATACGGCAACCAGGAGTTCAACAGAAACGGTACGCCGAAGACGGAGGAAGTAGACGAAGAGGAAGTGTACGTCTACGAGCC
>ONGN01000043.1 GCA_900317385.1 uncultured Eubacteriales bacterium | reverse complement strand
TAAGGATGCCGAAGCGGGAGGCCTCCTCCCAGGGCACCTGCATTACGGAAACGGATACGTCCGCGTTGTGCGCCTTATGGCTGTTCAGCATATCCTGATAGTCCATGCGGTAAATGTGGTCGCCGGAGAGGATCAGAACGTAGCCCGGATCGTAGAGATCTATGAAGTCCAGGTTCTGATAAATAGCGTCAGCCGTGCCCTTATACCACTCGGCGCCGGACTCGGTCGCGTAAGGCGGGAGGATGAATACTCCGCCGTCGCGGCCCGCCATATCCCACGCGTGGCCGTTTCCAAGGTAAGCGTTCAGGCGAAGAGGTCTGTACTGGGTGAGAACGCCTACGGTGTCGATGTGGGAGTTGGCGCAGTTGGAAAGTGAGAAATCGATGATCCTGTACTTGCCGCCAAAGCTTACGGCAGGCTTGGCGACGCTTTTCGTCAGCGCACCGAGGCGGCTCCCCTGCCCACCGGCAAGCAGCATCGCGATGCACTCTTTTTTCTTTGCCAAAGTAACGCACCCTCTTTCAAGTATTTGTATATGTCAATATTTAAATTAATGCCATTATTTACAGCTTCCAGATTTCCTTCGCGTACTGCTTTATCGTCCGGTCGGAGGAGAAGAAGCCGGATTTCGCCGTGTTGTGCAGGGAGACTTTGTTCCATCTGTCGCGGTCAGCGTACAGCTCCTGCAGTCTCTCCCAGGCGCTCACGTAGCTCTTGAAATCCTTGAGGACGAAGAACTCGTCGTTTGCGCGCATCAGGTTATCGTAGATGCCCTCGAAGTTGCCGGAGAGACCCGCGTAGGTCCCGTTCACGAGCTGGTCCACTATCTGCCTTACTCTGTAGTCCGCGTTATACTCGTCCCAGCTGAAATAGCTGTGCTCGCGGCGGCAGCGTTCGACTTCCTCGGAGCGGAGGCCGAATATCTCGATATTGTCCTTGCCGACGAGGTTCGCTATCTCCACGTTCGCCCCGTCGAGAGTGCCGAGGGTGATCGCTCCGTTCATCATAAACTTCATATTTCCGGTGCCGCTCGCCTCCAATCCTGCCGTGGATATCTGCTCTGAGATATCAGAGGCGGGATAGATGTACTGAGCGTTCGAGACCGAGAAGTTGGGGACGAAGGCGACTCTGAGCTTATCATTTACCCTCTTGTCGTTATTTACTACGTTCGCCACGGAATTTACGAGGCGGATTACGTCCTTCGCAAAGACGTAGCCCTGAGCGGCCTTGCCCGCGAAGACGAAGGTGGTGGGCTCGATCTCAAACGAAGAGTCGGAAATAAGCCTGTTATAGAGACCCATTATCTTGAAGACGTTCAGAAGCTGGCGCTTGTAGGCGTGGAACCTCTTCACCTGCACGTCGAAGATGGAGTTTACGTCCACCTTTACACCGCTCGTCTCCATTATGTACTTTGCAAGCCTCTCCTTGTTCTCGCGCTTGGAGCGCTCCATGCCCTCCAGGAACGAGGCGTCGTCCTTATATCTCAAAAGCCCCTCGAGCTCGTCGGCGTTTTTATACCACCCGTCGCCGATGGCGGAGGTGATGAGCTTCGCATAGCTCGGGTTTGCCTGGGCGAGGAAGCGGCGGTGCGTGATGCCGTTCGTCTTGTTATTGAACTTCTCCGGCGTAAGCTCGTAGAAGCCGTGGAGCACGCTCTCCTTCAGTATCTCGGTGTGAAGGGCGGCGACTCCGTTCACGGCGTGGCCCGCGATGACCGAAAGGTTCGCCGTTCTGACCTGGCCGTCCCAGAGGATGGCAGTGGAGCGCCATAGATCATACCAGTTCTCCCTGTCTCTCGGGAAGGACTCGCGGTAGCGGCGGTCGATCTCCTCAACGAAATCGTAAACTCTCGGCAGGAGAGCTCTGAACATATCTATGGGCCATTTTTCAAGGGCCTCGGGAAGGATCGTGTGGTTCGTGTAGGATATCGTCTTCGTGACTATCTTCCACGCGGTATCCCAGTCAAGCCCCTCCTCGTCTATGAATATCCTCATAAGCTCGGGGGCGCAGAGAGAGGGATGCGTATCGTTCGTCTGGATGGCGACGCGCTTGGGGAATTTCTTCCAGTCCTTGCCGTATTCCTTTTTATAAGAGCGGATGATGTTCTCAAGTCCCGCCGCGACGAACATATACTCCTGCTTGAGCCTGAGCGCCTTGCCTGGGTCTGCCTTGTCGTCCGGATATAGGACGCAGGTTATAGCCTCGACGTCGCTGCGAAATTTCATAGCCGCCGAATAGTCGCCCCTGTTATAGGCGTCCATATCGAAGTTTTCCTTATACGGCTCGGCGGACCAGAGGCGGAGAGTGTTTACCGTGTCTCCTCCGTATCCCACAACGGGTACGTCGTACGGCACGGCGAGGATCGGGTCTCCGCCCTCCCAGGTAAACCAGTATTTTCCGTGCTCCTCGTGTCTTACAACGTGACCGCCGAAGCGGACGACGACTGCGTTTTCAGGCTTTCTGATCTCCCAGGGGTACCCGTTTTCAAGCCAGTTGTCGGGAAGCTCGACCTGGCGGCCGTCCACTATATCCTGGTGGAAAAGACCGTAACGGTAGCGGATTCCGTTTCCGTGGCCGTAGTATCCGAGGGACGCGAGCGAATCGATAAAGCAGGCGGCGAGCCTTCCGAGGCCGCCGTTTCCGAGGCCGGGATCAGCTTCCTCTTTATAGAGCTCGTCGAGGTCCTCACCCATATCCTTAAGTCCGGCGCGGACTATATCGGTGATGCCGAAATTCATCAGATAGTTTTCGAGCAGCCTGCCGATAAGAAACTCCATCGAGAAATAATAGATCTGCTTTGCCTCTTCCGCGCTGCATCTCTTCATCGTCTGAGTGCGGACGCTTCTTGCCTTTGACGCTATAAGTCTTGCGAGTACGTTGTAACGGTCTCTTCTGGAGCAGTCTTCAAAGTCTCTCCCTACCTCGGCCGTGCAGAGGGCTCTGTACTGGTTTATGAAATCCTTCTTGTTCTTGAACATTGCGCTGAAATCTCCTTATGGCTTGTTAATCTTTCTTTTTAGGCGCGGTCGCCTTAAGGGTCGGTATCCTCTTAAGGATTATGCCGCCGATCGGGGGTATATTGACCGTAACGGAATTTTTCTGACCGTGATAGGGCTCCTTCTCGCTCTTGAGGATGCCGGGGGTGGAGTGTATGCCGGAGCCGCCCCACTGGGGATCGTCGGAATTGAATATGACCTGCCAGTCGCCCTTTCTCGGAACGCCGACGCGGTAATCCTGATAGGTCTCGGGGCAGAAGTTTATTACGACGACGAGGTCGTCCGCCTGCCTCTTTCCCTTTCTTATGAAGGCGAGCATGCTCTGCTTGTTGTTGTCCGCGTCGAGCCAGGTGTAGCCGTCCCAGGAGGTGTCGACCTGCCAGAGGGCCTTTTCCTTGGTATAGACGTGGTTCAGCGCCTTGACGTAGTCAAGCTGAGCCTTGTGCGCGGTGTAGTTATCCGGAAGGAACCACTGCAGCCCCTCGTACTCGCGCCATTCGATGAACTGGGCAAATTCGCTGCCCATAAAGTTCAGCTTCGCGCCGGGGTGAGTGATCTGATAGAGATACAGCACCCTCATTCCGGCGAACTGACGCCAGTAATCGCCGGGCATACGCCCGATTATGCTGCACTTGCCGTGGACGACCTCGTCATGCGAGAGGGCGAGCACGAAATTCTCGCTGAAGGCGTACATCATCGAGAAGGTCAAGAGATGGTGAGCGCCGGGTCTGTACGGGAAGTCAGCCTGCATATAGTGCAGGGTGTCGTGCATCCAGCCCATATTCCACTTGTAGTTAAAGCCGAGACCGCCGTCCTCGGGAGGATATGTAACGAGAGGCCACGCGGTGGACTCCTCCGCCATCATCATAACGTCGGGGTGGTGTACGCCCATGGACTTGTTGAGCCCGCGGATATATTCGATAGCGTCGAGGTCGCCCTCGTCGCCGTAGCGGTTGAACTTCTTGAGTCTCGGATCGTCAACGCCGAAGTTGAGATAGAGCATACTCGTAACTCCGTCGACGCGGATACCGTCGGCGTGGTACATATCGACCCAGTAGTGCGCGTTTGAGGAGAGGAAGCTCTTGACCTCGCCCCTGCCGAAGTCGAACTTATAGGTGCCCCAGTTGGGGTGCTTTTCCTTCTCATACAGCTTCTCGCCCGTGAAATAGGAGAGGCCGTGATCGTCCGGGCAGAAGTGTCCGGGGACCCAGTCGAGGATAACGCCGAGTCCGGCCCTGTGCGCGGCGTCGATAAAGTGCATAAGGTCGTGCGGAGTGCCGTAACGGCTCGTCGGCGCATAGTAACCGGTTATCTGATAGCCCCAGCTTCCGTCGAACGGATGCTCCATAACGGGCATGAGCTCAAGGTGGGTATAGCCCATATCGGCAGCGTAAGGCACGAGGGTATCGGCAAGCTCACCGTAGGAGTAATACGTTCCGTCGTCGTGTCTTCTCCAGGAGCCGAGGTTGACCTCGTAAATGTTGAGCGGGCGGTTTAAAAAGCCGTTTTTCGCCCTGTTGTTCATCCACTTTGAGTCGCCCCACTCAAAGCCGCCTAAATCGTAGAGCTTGGAGGCTGTGCCGGGCCTTGTTTCCGCGTGGAAAGCGTACGGGTCGGCCTTGTACTTCAGGTCGCCCCAGCGGGTCTCGATGCAATACTTATAGTTATCGTACTGCTTGGCTCCGGGAATGAAGATGGTCCAGATGCCGCTGTCGTCAGGCTCGAGCCAGCCGGAATTCATATCCCAGCCGTTAAAGTCGCCCAGAACGCGGACGCTTCTCGCCATGGGAGCCCAGACCGCAAAGGTATAGCCCTTCTGCCCGTCTATCTCGGCAGGGTGAGCGCCAAGCTTTTCATAGGCTTTAAGCCACGTGCCTTCAGCAAATAAATAACGCTCGTCCTGAGAAATCAGATTATTGATCATAGCCGCAAGTCCTCTCTTTATAATTTCATACATTGTGATTGTACCATAAAGGGTTCTGTTTGTCCACCGTTTTGGCGCAAAAACTCCCGCCTTTTTTGTGCAAATTTAGGCGGGATGTCTGTTTTTTATATTTCTTTTTTGTGGAGACTGCCAATAAAACGCCCCGTGCGGGCAGCAGCCGAGGCCGCGATGAAAGCGAAGAAGAATCTCTCCGCTCCTGCGGAATAATCCGGTATGCAGAGGATGAGAAAAAAGGAGGAAATGAGGCCAAACGCAACCGTAAGCTTCGGCGCTTTCTTACAGAATGAGAAGGAGGCGGAATAGATGAAGAAGAGGGCTGAAGTTCCGAGGGCGGCGCATTTATAGGCGCAGAGCATTATCGCGGGATCGGCGGCGTGGGCGCTGTAGGCGAAAGCCATAGCGAAGGCAAAATACACGGCGGGTACGGCAAGAAGCGTTCCGGCGGCGGCGTCGTTCCTCTTCCCCATCGTCAGAAGCTCGCCGCCAAGGAGAGCGAGGGCGGAAGCGGCGGCCCCGTAGCCGTAGATCTTTGAGGCGGTCTCTCCCCCCGCCTTCGCAAGGGCTATAAGCACGCCGCAGACGGCGGCGGCAGCGGCGAAAAGGGCGGAAAGGGCAAGCTCTGCGGGCTCTCCGGCAAAAGCGGCGGTAACGCCCACTCCGCTCTCTTTGCCGGCGGCTGTCTTTACCGCGAAGGCGAAGGCCGCCGCGATAAATATAACGCAGAAGGCGGCGAGGATCACGGTTACGGCGGCTCCCTTTATCGGGAGGCCCTTCTCATCATAGCCCGAGCTGAGCTCACGGCTTCTTATAAAAGCGGCGGCGCAGCCGCAAAGAAGGGCGGCGGCGGGGGCTAAGTATTTTTTCAGCATATTATTATCCAGCTTTCATATAAATTAACTGGATACATTTTACACCGGTATGCGGTAAAAAGTCAATTACAGATGGAGCTGAATCGAATGAAATCAAGGCTTGCCGCCTCTTTTCTCGCGGCGGCGTTCTCTATCGCCCTTCCGCTTTTCAATTTGCCGCAGGAAAAAGCCCTCTCTCCGCAGGGCAGTCTATGGTACGAGCCTTCCGAGCCGGAGATCCGTTCCGATTCGGAACTTTACATAACTCTGCTCGACGGTGACAGGGCCCTCACCCTGAGCATGGAGGAGTATCTTTACGGGGCAGTCGCGGCTGAGATGCCCGCCTCGTTTCATATAGAGGCGCTCAAGGCTCAGGCCGTTGCGCTCAGGACCTACGCCCTGTATAAAATAGAGGTCTCGCCCTCGGAAAACCACGGCGAGGACCTGTGCTCCTCAAGCTCCTGCTGCGCCGCGTGGAAGCCGGACGAGTATCTGCGCGAAAAATGGGGCGCGGATTACGCTTTATACTCCCGTATCATTCACTCCGCCGTAAGCTCGACGGACGGGGAATACCTCGTCTACGGAGGCGAGCCGGCTCTCGCCGTATTTCACGCCTCATCGGACGGGAAAACAGAGTCGAGCGCGGCGGTATGGGGGAAAAGCCTCCCCTATCTCGTAAGCGTCGACACCCCGGAGTCTGTCGAAACGGTGCGGGGCTTTGAGGAGGAGGTTTTCTTCTCAAGGGATGAGCTTCTATCACTTTTAAGCGGAGCGAACGCGAAAAAGCCGCTCATCTCGGACGAGGAGCGGACGGAGTCAGGGAGGCTCGCCTCTGTAACGCTCTTCGGCGTCAGCTTGTCCGGCCGGCAGCTCAGAAGCCTTTTGGGGCTGGGGAGCACTGCGGTCGAGCTTACGGAGGAGGACGGCGGGCTTAAGATAACGGCACGCGGGCGCGGCCACGGGGTCGGAATGAGCCAGTTCGGGGCCGACCTTATGGCGAAGGAGGGCGCTGATTACCGCGAGATACTATCGACGTACTACCCCGGCACGGAGCTGACAAAATAGCGCGTACCGCTCGTTTCTGCGGTACGCGCTTTCGATTTTTCAGTTCTCGGTCAAAGCGTCGAAATATGATATCAGGCGGCAGATCAGAGCGGCTGTCTGCGCTCTTGTCGCCGTTCCCTTGGGGGCAAGGCGTCCGTCGCCGACTCCGTTCACTATCCCCTCTCCTACCGCCCACCTGATCGCGTCCTCGGCCCACGACGATATCTCGCCCGAGTCTACGAAGGCTTCAAGGTCGGTCTCACCGGGGGCGGCGTTTTCCGCGCGAGTCGCGGCGTAACGGTACAGCATCGCGCATAGCTGCTCACGCGTCACGTCATCGTTCGGGCCGAAGGTCTCCGCGCTGTAGCCGCCGACGATGCGCTTTTCATAAGTCCAGCGGACGGCCTCGGTGTACCATTTGCCCTCCGGAACGTCTTCAAAAGTGAGCTCGGCAGTCGATCCGGGCTCGCCCTCGAGTCTCCAGAGAATGGTAACGACCATTGCCCTCGTCGCGAAAGCGCTCGGCTCAAATAGGCCTCCGCCCGTTCCGTTCATTATCCCGCCGTCAGTAACGAACTTGATATATGGGTAGCTCCACGAGGTCTCGGGAACGTCAGAATACCAAGGCGTATCCGGCTCGGGTTCCGGTTCCGGCTCAGGTTCGGGTTCCGGTTCGGGTTCCGGTTCGGGTTCCGGTTCGGGTTCGGGTTCCGGCTCCGGCTCGGGTTCCGGTTCCGGCTCAGGCTCAGGCTCGGGCTCGGGTTCCGGTTCGGGTTCGGGTTCCGGTTCGGGCTCGGGTTCCGGTTCGGGCTCGGGTTCGGGTTCGGGCTCAGGCTCGGGTTCGGGTTCGGGTTCGGGTTCGGGCGTGACTGATATCCGGTCGTCGAGCGCCTGGAGAAACGCCGTGAAATTCACGTAGCCGTAACCGTAATATACGTCAAAGCCCTCGTCGCCGAGGTCAACCGAGCTATCCTTCAAAAGCTCAACGAAGCCCTCGGTATCTATCTCCGGGTCCGCCTGCTTTGCAATCGCAGCCATTGCGGCAACGTAAGGTGCGGAAAAAGAGGTTCCCGTTTTCGTCGCGGTGCCGCCGTCAACATAGAGCGATACTATATCCGTTCCGGGCGCGGAAACGGTGACGGCGTCGTTAAAGTAGGAATAATCATCGTCAAACGCGGCTCCGTCGCCGCTCTGTCTGCAGGCGGAGACGGTTACGGCGCAGTCGTAAGCCGCGGGGTACATATAGTTCGCCGCGCTCCTGTTTCTGCCGGAGGTGTAGTTGCCCGCGCAGGTCACGAATATTATTCCCTTTGCGGTCGCAGCCTCGCACGCCTCCCTCAAAGCGGAGTCGTCGTTCGTGCCGCCGATGCAGAACAGGATCACGTCGGCGCCCATTTCGGCGGCGGTATTTATGCCCCGTATGGCTGTCGCGGCGTCCGTCCTTCCCCCGCTCGCGGTTATGCAGATCGGAAGTATGGTGACGTTGGGGACTGTCCCGTCGATGCCCATCCCGTTATTTACCGCAGCGGCGAGGATGCCCGCGATGAAGGTGCCGTGGTATCCATCGATCCCGTCATCATCAGACGAGAGGACGACGGCGTCGAGTATATCGGCGCTTTGCAAATCGGGGTGATCCGCCATAACGCCCGAGTCCACTATCGCAACGGTCACACCGTTGCCGAGCCTGTCCCGCTCGCCCTCCGCGTTTTTATGCGACCAGGCCGCGTCCGCTTCGATCGATCTGAGGCTCCAGTTCTCAGGCTCGTAGCCGTCATAAGCGTCCTGGATCGTGAAAACGTAGTTCGGCTCCCAGTATTCAACGCTGCCGAGGGCGGCAAGCTCCATCAAATCCTTAAGGGTCGGCGCGTAGAAAAGTCCATTGCCTATCGGCTCGCAGCCCGTTTTTACAGCCGACGGAAGGTCAGTATCCGCCGACATACGGACTATATAGCCTTCGCTGTTCTCTATTTCCGCCTCGGGCAGAGGCGCGGCCTTTGCGAGCACTGGTTGAATTAAAAAGGCAAGCGCCAGAAGCACCGCAAAAAGTCGCTTCATAGCTGTCACTCCTCGTAAACTCCCGGGTCAGTGATGGCCCGGGAGACGTTTTTTATCAGCAGTATTGCTCAACCAGCATGCGGATATATCTCGCAAGGATGGCGGAGCACTGCATACGGTTAGCGCTGCTCTTCGGGGCGAAGCGGTCGTCGCCGACGCCGTTTATAAGGCCCATCTGAGTGCAGGCGTCAACGGAGTCCTTGGCCCACTTTCCGATATCGTCCGCGTCAGCGAATACCTTCGCTTCCTTCGTGAGGGTGAGAGGCCAGTCGAGCCAGTCCATATACCTCGTGAGAAGGACGCACATCTGCTCGCGCGTGATCTCTCTGTTCGGATCGAATACCGTTGAGCTGTAGCCTGTGACTATCTCGTTCTCATAAGCCCAGTTGACCGCCTTCTTGTACCAATCTGCCGTCAGATCCTCAAAGGTCGCCGTGCCCTCAGGCTCGGGGCTTCCCGCCATTCTCCAAAGTACCGTTACGAACATGGCTCTCGTCATATTCTTGTACGGCGAGAAGTTTCCGTTGCCCGTGCCGTTGAAGACGTCGCGGAGAGCTGTGAAGATTATATCGTCCTCGCCCCAGAGTCCCTCGATATCGTTGAAATGAGCCTCTGCGGGAACGACCCTGTAGTCGCCCTCGACAAGTACGATGTAGGAAGCCTCTCCGTCGGTCACTATGCAGAAGGCGTCTGTGAAGACGTTGCCGTCAAGATCGGTGTACTCGACTACCATTCCCTCCTTGGCGTTTGAAACGTCGGCAATGAGCCTGTTCGGGTCAAAGTCTTCGCTGATAACGCCCTCCTTGATAAGCACGGTCGCCCCGCCGTTCACGATCTTAACGTCGTTATCCCCGTTCGCCTCGCGGACCTTCTTCTGATCCTCCTCGTTAAGCTCGGTTCCGGGCTTCATCGTGATGACCGTCGTCCCGTTCTCATCCTCGGTGATGCTGACGATATTGCTGTGTGACGTCGGCTCCATGGTGGCGGGTACTACTGCATACAGCGTAAGCCCGCAGTCCCAAAGCTCGGGATCGGCCTCGTATGCCGCGGAGGACGCCGCAATTATCTCGGCGGCCTTTGCGTCGTATGCCTGCTGAGCGGCTTCGATTTCGGCGTTCAGGGCGTCGAGCTCGGAAGCATTAGCGCCGGTAAGCGCCGCCTTTGCGACAGCCAGCGCTTCGGCGAGCTCATCAAGCTCCGTAAAGTCGGGCGCATAGGAGCTGCGGACAGCGACGAAGTAGTATCCGGTGCCAAGTCCCTCAAACGTGCAAATCTCGCCGTCGGCTCCCGGATCCGCAAGTCTCCATTCAACGCCGGGCTGAGCTGTAAAGGTCCGGATATCCATTTCCTCGCCGTTCTGATAGCCCTCGGGGGCGGGTATCAGCGAAAATTCCACGTGCTCGGTGTTGCCGCCGGTCGCGGCTACTATTATAGCTCCGTCGCTCGCGAAGCCGTTGGAAACGCCCTTCGCGGTAAGCGTGGCGTTAAGCAGCTTGTTCTCAACTGTGAGAGTTTTGGTCATATAGTTTTCAGCGTCGATGCTGTCGCATATGACGAGGGTGTAATCGCCGGGCTCAAGTCCGGTCCAGGTGTATACGGCGGAGGCGGGCTCGAATGTATGCCATTCAAGGCTCTCGGCCTCGGTCGGGTCGTAATCGCCCGTGATGAGGGCGGCCTTGAAGATTGCGAAGTACTCGTTATCCCCGGGTGAGGAGATATCCGCAACGTAGGTTCCGCCGGTCATTCCGTTAAGGTCGGCTGTCACGGTGCCGTTATCAAGCGTGCGGTTCCACGCCGCCGTAGTCTCAAAGCTGCAGGTATCAGCCTCGGTGAGCTTAAGCTCGGTCACTGTTACGGTAGCCGTCGCGCTCTGCGCGGGATCTGCTTCGTCCTTCGCGTAAAGATCATACTGTCCGTTGCAGGTTATGGGCAGAACACCCGAGAGGCTCCAGCCGCTTTCTGCGTTGACCTTGAAGCCGTTGATCGTGACCTCGGCTATCGGGGCGCTCCGGCTCGTCTCCTTGCCCGCCGTCCACGAAAGCGAGCTGTCGGACTCGCGGAACTGTATCGCCGCCTGCGGAACGGATTTGTCGATCTGAGTCAAGTCGAGGACCTGGGCCGTCCAGGTGCCGTCCTCGTTCAGCGTGCGGGTCCAGTAGATGCCGTTGGAGTTTATCGGGAATGCCCCGTCTACCTCCTCTACCTTCTGGAAGTCTTCGCCGTTGAAGAAGTAGACCTCGTGGGTATTGCCGGTTGACTTGGTATTGCCGCTATCCTCGGTAAATCTGATCTCAAGCCCGTCGGTGTCGCTCAGAATGGCAGTGCTGAGGAGCTCGCCGTTTTTGTAGAAGTCCGCCGTGTACTCGGGAACGGGAACGGTGTTCGTATCACCGGTCGGGGTGTCCATAAACCAGTCGACTATCAGCGTAGTGCTCGTTACGTTTGCGGAGATATCAGCGGCGCTGATATCGTAGTTGGCGTTTGCCGCCAAAGCGCCGAAATCATAGCACCAGAGGAGCTGGTCGGCGTTCATCGAGGTGACGGGGTCGTTCTCGGTCTCCGGGTCGGTGTACTGGACAGCGTTCACGGTAACCTCAGCGACGCCGTTATTGTCGACGATATACATCTTAATCGGTATCGTCGTTCCGGCGGCGACGGAGCCGGTATCCGGGAAGCTTCTCGACCAGATGAAGTACGGGTTCACGCCGTCGTAGCTCGGGGTCGGAACTACGTTTCCGGCATAGGTCTCTTCA
>ONGN01000004.1 GCA_900317385.1 uncultured Eubacteriales bacterium | reverse complement strand
TTTTGCCGGCTCTCTTTTTTTGCGCCCAATCCCCATTATTTCATAAGAAAAAGCTGGAAATTCAAGATGAAGTGTGGTATTATTTATCCGTATAACTATATATACTATTAGTGTGCTTTTTAATATATCATGAAAGGGGAATGAACGTGTCTGTTTTAGTCGCTATCTTTTTGGGCATTGTTCAGGGACTGACGGAATTTCTGCCTGTTTCCAGCTCCGGGCATCTCTCTATATTCCAGTCGATTTTCGGCCTTGACTTCAATTCAGAGGAGCATTTGCTTTTTGACGTGCTTCTTCATCTTGCGACCCTCGTATCGATCTACCTCGTTTATAAGGTCGAGCTTAAGACTATGGTAAAGGATACCTTTGAGTTCCTTTCCGGGCGCAGCTCAAATTCCGAGAGGGAGGGCCGACTAAAGCCCAGCGTCAGGATGACGCTGCTCATCCTTGTCGCCACTCTGCCGCTTATTATCGTCCTTCCGTTTCGCAGCCAGATCGAGAGACTCTATTCAAGCCTCGGCTTTATCGCCTTCGCGCTGATTATGACGGGTGCTATTCTTCTCATCAGCACCGTCTTTTTTGACGGGAGAAAGAGCGAGAAAACGGCGACGCTCGGTGATGCGTTTATAGTCGGACTCGCTCAGGCTATTGCGACATTCCCGGGTATATCCCGCTCTGGTACCACTATCACCGTCGGCCTGTCCCGCGGGTTTAAAAGAAAATTCGCCATCAAGTTCTCTTTCCTTATGAGCATTCCGGCTGTCCTCGGCTCAACCTTAGTGACCCTTATTTCCGCCCTGAAAGCCGGGATCCAGTGGTCGAGCGTTCCCGCGTATCTTTTGGGAATGGCTGCCGCCGGAGTTGTGGGATATTTAGCCTTGTCGTTTATGAAGAGAATTATGGTCAAGAAGCCCTTTACATATTTCGCTTTTTACTGCTTCGGAGCCGGAGTTATCACGGTCATCATCGCAATAATCAAGTAAGGAGTATTATCTAATGGCACAAAAGAAGAGCGCCTCCGGCGCTAAAGGCAAAAAAACAACCTCATCCTCACGCAGCACAAGCGCAAGCTCAAGATCCGCTGCGGCGAGGGAGAGACGCAAGAATTCCCGAATATTAAACACGCTCGTTTTCTTTGCGCTCGGTGTGTTTACTCTTTTGGGTTATTTCACATCTGACGGGGCTTTTATCCGCCTGCTCAGGTCTTTACTGTCCGGCCTTTTAGGCGGCGGTTTTTACGTTCTTCCGCCTGCGCTTATCGCCTGCGCCGTTATTTTTGCGGTAAGCCAGGAGAGACCGAAAAAGCTACGCATAGCGGCTATATTGTGCATACCTGTCGTTATCGGTATGTTCGTTCAGCTTTTCTCCGGTAAGTTTTACGACGTCTCCGGCGAAATGTTCGCGCGGCTTTGGGAGGACGGCAAGGCGCTCATCGGCGGCGGAGCCGTCTCCGGTCTGATAGTCTGCGTTCTGAAGCCTATCTTTTCCGCCGTAGGAACGTGGATACTTACGGGATGCCTCTTTGTCCTTGTCGTATGGGGCGCGTCCGGAGCTACGATCAGCAAGGCGAGCGAGAGAGTCAGGGAGAGACGCGAGATCAGGGAGAAATGGCGCGAGGAGAACGCCGCCGAGGAGGAGAAGCTTCGCGCCGAGATAGAAAAGCGCGAACAGCAGAACAGGGAAAAGCGTGAGGCCGCTTACAGAGAAAAGCTTAACGCCAGGGCAGAGAGGGCAAGAGCCCGCGCAATTGATATACCTATGGACGACGAGAAGAAGGAACCGGAGGAGAAGCCCTATAAAAAGGCGGGCAAAACCTCTCTGTTTAATCCGAAGGCGAACAAGATGGCGCCTGACGAGCTCTTTTCCGATAACAAGGACAAGCAATCTGAGTCTGACATAAAGAATAAGGCAGACGAATCCACAAACCAGCCTGAGCCTATATCAGTCACTCCTCAAAAGCCGGAGGAGGAGAAGGTTCCCGAGGATTTCGGTATCGAGAGCCCATTCCTAACGGGCAAGCTTAACAGAGCGCCCTCAAGATCCGATGAGAAACCTGCGCCTGAGGAGCCAAAGAAGCGCGAGCCGGAGCCTGCCCCGGTGAGAAAACCCGAGCCGGTGAAAGCTCCTGAGCCTGTGAAGACGCCTGAGCCCGCTGAGAAGGAGGAGAAGGAAAAGAGCTTTGAGGAGCTTATCGAGGAGAGCGCAAAGCGCGATCTCTCCGACGCTCTGCAGGTATATAAATTCCCGCCGATAGAGCTGCTTGAAGCCCCGAAGCTGTCAGGCAGGGCTGACGCTTCCTCCGAGCTTATGGCGACGAAGGAGAGGCTTGAGCTTATTCTTCAGTCCTTCGGCGTTAATGCCACGATATCCAACATAATAAACGGTCCGTCAGTCACGAGATACGAGATGGAGCTTGAGATAGGCGTCAAGCTCAATAAAATAACGAGCCTTTCCGACGATATCGCTCTCGCCCTTGGAGTTGGCGGCGTGCGCATCTCCGCTATACCGAACAAGATATCAACCGTGGGCATTGAGGTGCCGAACAAGAATACGTACACCGTTTATCTGCGCGAGATTATTTCGTCCCCCGAGTTTACTAACGCCAAATCAAAGCTTACCTTTGCCCTCGGCAAAAACATCGGCGGCGAGGTTATGACGGGCAATATCAATAAGCTCCCGCACCTTCTCATAGCCGGAACTACCGGCTCAGGCAAGTCCGTCAGCCTTAACTCACTCATACTGAGCCTTATGTACAAGTCGACACCGGAAGAGGTCAAGTTTATAATGATCGACCCGAAGATGGTCGAGTTTAAGATCTACAACGGCATACCGCATCTTCTCGTGCCTGTCGTGACCGAGGCAAAGAAGGCCGCCGGAGCCCTGCAGTGGGCTGTTGTCGAGATGATGAAGCGCTATAAGCTCTTCTCCGAGGTCGGCGCGAGAGACATCGCGGGATATAACGAGCACCTGAAGGCCGAGGGCGAGCAGCCCATCCCGTTCATAGTCGTAATAATCGACGAGCTTGCAGACCTTATGCTCGTCGCCGCGAAGGAAGTTGAAGAGTCGATATGCCGCGTCGCTCAGATGGGACGCGCCGCGGGTGTGCATCTCGTTATTGCCACCCAGTCGCCGAGAGCCGACGTAATCACCGGACTTATGAAGGCCAACATACCCTCAAGAATATCCTTCAAGGTCGCTTCCGCCCTCGAGTCACGCATTATTTTAGACGCGGGCGGCTCGGCGGACAAGCTTATGGGCAACGGCGATATGCTCTACGCGCCAATCGGCACCTCAAAGCCGATAAGAATACAGGGCACCTGGGTATCCGACGAGGAGAGAGAGAGCATCGTCAACTTCGTCAAGTCAAGCTGCGAGGCAAAATATTCCGAGGACGTAATCCACGAGATAGAAAAGGCGGCCGAGGATAAATCCGCCAAGGGCGCTCCTGCTCAGCCGGAGGCGAAGGAAAAGGATTATGACGACCTTATCCCGCAGGCTGTTGACGTAATCTTTGAGACTCAGCAGGCCTCCGTATCAATGCTTCAGCGCCGCCTGAAGCTCGGCTACGCAAGGGCTGCGAGGCTTGTCGACCAGATGGAGGAGATGGGCATAGTGGGCCCGTTCGAGGGCTCGAAGCCGCGCCAGATACTTATCACCAAGCAGCGCTGGCAGGAGATGCAGTTCATTAACGGAACTGCGCCGATAGAAAAGCCACCTGAGGACGATTTTACGATGACTTCGGCGGACGACCTTTTTGAGGATACTCCGCCCGAGGATTACAGTGAATAAAGAAATTCCCCGATTTTTCGGGGAATTTTTTGAGGGGACTTATGGATACACTGATATTTGTTCTTGAGATAATCGGGGTAACGGCCTCCGCCGTCAGCGGCGCCTTTACCGCTATCCGAAAAGAGATGGACGCCTTCGGCGTAGTGATCCTCGGACTTACTACCGCAACGGGCGGCGGGGTTATCCGCGACCTTTTGCTTGGGATCACGCCACCGAGAACGTTCCGCGACCCGACCTACGCTATTATCGCCATCGCCGTTTCTGTAATCACGTTTATCGCCGTTTACCTTCACAAGCTGCACTACGGCTCGAAAATATACGACAGAGTTATGTTTATGATGGATACGATCGGCCTCGCGGCCTATACCGTATCCGGTATGGGCGTAGCCTACTCACAGCCGGAGAATTACGGGGTATATCTTATTATCTTCGTCGGTGTTGTAACCGGAGTTGGCGGCGGAGTTCTGAGAGATATTTTCGCGGGGAACAGGCCGTATATCTTCGTCAAGCATATTTACGCTCTCGCGAGCCTTGCGGGCGCGGTGTGCTTTGCGTTCCTGCGCGGGCCGGCGGGGGAGAAGCCCGCTATCATCGCCGGAATGCTCGTGATAATCGTGATCCGCATCCTTTCAGCGCACTATAAATGGAACCTGCCTAAGATAAGAAACGAACAGGAAGAGAATAAACCTGATGAGAAAAGATAACGTAGTGATCATCGGTATGCCCGCCTCGGGAAAGACTACCGTCGGGCTCGCGCTCGCAAAAAGGCTGAACTGCGCTTTTATAGATACGGACGCAGTCATAAAGGAAAAAACCGCGTCCACTCTCCAAAAGCTTATAAGTGAAAACGGACGCGACGGCTTTCTTGACATAGAGTGCGGCGTCATATCAGCCATAGAGCCTTCCCGCAGAACGGTGATCTCTACGGGCGGCAGCGCGGTATACAGGAAGGCGGCGCTTGACCACCTCAAGATCGTCGGAAGGGTTGTTTATCTGAGAGCCGGGGAGGATGAGCTTTCCCAAAGGCTCCACCACCCCAAAGAGCGGGGCGTTGTTATCGGCGAGAATATGAGCTTTCACGACCTGTATTCCGAAAGAGCCCCGCTTTATGAAAAATACGCCGACGTTATTATCGATGAAGAAGGTAAGCACTACCGTCAAATTGTGGACGAGCTCGTAAGGCTCTTTAAATGACGATCAATGTGCCAGAGTGCCGCTTTCGTTCTCGATAAGGAGCTGGACTGCCTGCTCCTCACCGGTTTCCGCGTTTATATAGATAAGGCAGAGGTTTCCGTCCTTATCCTCGCATTTAAGCTCGTGGCAGTAGACCTCGCGCTTTCCCTCTGTGGGGAAATACGCCATGCTGTGAGATACGACCGTGAGATCGGACGGTATCCTGCTCTCCGCTTCCTCGTCGCTTATTATAGCCTCTGGCGCTGTCCTCTCCGCGTGACACGAGATATAACCCTTTCCCTCATAGCTTACTATCTCTCCGTTATCGAGAGCTACTTCGACTTTGATAAGATCGGGATAGCATTTTATCCCGACCTTGGAGTATGCGAAAGATACGGAGAGCTTGTTTTCTTCAGCCTGCCAATAAACCGCCTCCATATCTCTTATCCCGCGCTCTTCCAAAAACTCCTCCGCAAGGCGGACGGCGTCCTCTGAGGAAACGCGCTTTGAGCCGCAGAGCCTTGAGTTTTGATAGTAAATAACGTACCCGCCGGATTTCGTTATCTCAAGCGTCATCGGACCACGGCGCGTGGAAGCGGAGACGACGTAAACCGGAATGCCGCTCTCGCGTGTTCCCTCTGAGTGGAAAACGCTCTCCTGAAGTCCCGTAAACTTCGAAGCGGCCTTAAGCGCCGCGTCCTCGGTAACAGGGGCGGAATCCTTGAGCATCAAAGGCTTGAGACCGGAGACGTGATCGGACAGAGCCCCGTCGTAATTTAGCTCGGGAAGCTCGGGAAACTCCGCCTCAAGCTTTTTAAAGCTCGAAGCGAAGCTTGGTGACGAGAGATTTTCATCGAGCTCGTCGAGAGCGTCACGGGAAAACTCCAGCGATTCCGGAGTGAGCTCGCCGGATATCAGGTAGGCGTTCAGCTTTGTGAACTCCTCTTCAAGCGTTCTCGCGCAGCTTGCGAGGGAAGCCACGTTCTCGCGCTCGCTGCCCGAATAGCTGTTGCCGGAAGCCGCCGAACGCACGAGGAAGGCGGAATAATCTCCGGCTCTTGATAAAAAGGATGAGGTCTTTTCAAGCTCCATATCTGAGTAGGGCAGCGACCCGAGCGCCGCGCCCGCGGCTGAGGCGTCAGCGTACGCCTTTGCGCAGGTGGAGCTTATCACCGAGGGGGAGGAGGCAAAGCTTGCCTTCGTAAGCGAATCCGCAAGGTCTGATATGCTCGACGCGAGCTCGCCGAAGGCGTGTGAGTATGCGTTGCCGCGATAGAGCGAAAGGCCGCTTGCCCCGTCGCGTCCCATAAGGCAGAAGACGGAAACAACGAGCAAAGCGGCTGAGAAGTATATAATAATAAGGCTGAAAGTTTTCTTTCTAATCCACATAAAAAACCACCTCTTTTAGATATCATATCCAAAAGAGGTGGCTTTATTAATTCAGGTCATTTTCCAAGCTTATTAAAAGCAACGTTGAATCTGCGAAGGGTCTCGTCCTTTCCGAGAATTTCGCATATCTCTATCGCGCCGCCGGGCGTAACCGCCTTGCCTGCCGCGGCGATGCGAACCGGCCACATTATCTTGCCGATCTTGGCGCCGGACTCCTCGGCTATCGCGTAAAGCGCATCGTGAATTTCATCGTATTTCCATTCGCTTATACCGGAGAAAGCCTCGCTTACTCTCTCAAGTATCTCAAGGGAATCGGCCTCGGTGAGCTTGTTCTTCTTGTTGGCGAAAAGCTCGGATCCATACTCGGGAAGCTTATTAAAGAAATCGAGCATCTCGGGTATATCCGAAAAACGGTTCAGCCGCGTGTGAAGAAGCTCGGGAATAAGAGCACGGTTTACGCTTTCGGCGGTGATCGCCTTTTCTATCCAGGGCATCGCAAGCTCGGAGAAGCGCTCAGGGGAGAGCTCCTTGAGATAGGTGCTGTTAAAATAGTTCAGCTTCTCAATATCGAAGGCTGAGGGGGATTTTGAAATCCCGTCAAGCTCAAAGGCCTTTATAAGCCCGTCCATATCGAAAAACTCCTGTTCGCTGAGGTCGCCCTTCGGGCTCCAGCCGAGGAGGGCAACGTAGTTTACAATAGCCTCCGGGAGATATCCGAGGCTTAAAAGGTCCTCGTAGGAGGGATCGCCGTGACGCTTCGACATTTTTCTGACCGCTCCGGTCTCGGGATCTGTTATCATAACGGCGGGGCAGTGAACGTAGGTCGGAACGTCCCAGCCAAAGCCCTCGTATAGAAGGTTGTACTTCGGGGCGGAGGAGAGGTATTCGCTTCCTCTGACAACGTGGGTAATGCCCATAAGGTGATCGTCGATCACGTTGGCGAAGTTATACGTTGGAAGTCCGTCAGACTTGAGGAGGATCTGATCCTCAAGCTCAGAATTGTCAACGGTGATATCCCCGTAAACCGTGTCGTGGAAGGTGGTGGAGCCTTCCTCTGGCATTTTCTGCCTGATAACGAAGCTTTCTCCGGCGGCGGCTCTCCTATCCGCCTCTGCGGGGTCGAGGCTTCTGCAGGGGTCGGCTGCCTTCTTGAAGGGCTTGGCGTCTTCACCCTCGGCCTCCTCCTCGCATTTGCCGCAGAAGCAGCGGTAAGCGTGGCCGCGCTCGATTAAAAGCTCGGCAAAATCCTTGTAAAGCCCGCGCCTCTCCGTCTGAACGTAGGGCCCAACGGGGCCGCCGACGTCGGGACCCTCGTCATAGGTAAGGCCGCATCCGGCAAGGGTGCGCTTGATAACGTCGACCGCGTCCTCAACCTTGCGGGCCTGGTCGGTGTCCTCAATGCGGAGAATGAAGGTGCCGCCGGCGTGACGGGCGATAAAGTATGTGTAAAGGGCGGTGCGCAGATTGCCGACGTGCATATAGCCCGTGGGGCTGGGGGCAAAACGGGTGCGCACCTTCCCGTGAGGTATGCGGCTTTCAAGCTCGCTGAAGTATTCTTTGTCCATTTTAAGAGCCTCCGGTATTTTTTTAATAATATATTACTTTTTCCCTAAAATTGCAATACTTAGACCGGGGTGGTATAATAATAAATAACTTGTTTGTAGGGAGGGAGACGATAATGCGATATTCAGCCGCTTTTTTGACGCTTGTTATCACGGCCGTTTTCGCACTTTCCCTTCTTTTAAGGAAAAAGCGGCCGTCTGCATGGGGCTTCCTCGAACTCCGGGACGGGACCCGCCTTGAGCTGAAAAACAGGGAGAGCCTCGTGGGGGGCTCAGCCTCGTCTGACGTATGCCTCACAACCTCCCGGCGCAGAGTAGCGGAGGGCGTTATCGAGCGAGAGGGCAAGAGACGGTTTTCAAATTGGCTGAGGTTTTGCCCGAAAAGGAGCGGGCGCCGCGTTCGGGCGTGCTTTATTTATTGCTCGTTTTAGCCCTTTGCGCCGCCCTGTTTGCGTCATTCTTTTTCGGACTTCACCCGTCCGACCCGGCGGTGTACGCGTTGGGCTTTGGCGGAGCTGCCGCCGCGTCCGTCCTCTTATATATCGTTAACAGAGCGTTCAAACAGGGAGCGTTCGGAGTTGACGCGATTGGGCTTTCCCTCTCGGCTATAGGAATGTCCGTGGCTCTGTCCTCTTCGCCGGAGAACGTGTATAAGGAGCTCATATGCCTTGCGGCGGGAATCGCCGTATATATCGTTCTCACGCTGTTTTTGAGAAGCGGAGCGGGGGTCAGGGCGCTTAGGCGGCCGATAGCAATACTCGGCCTTGCACTGATAGTTTTCGCCCTCCTGACGGCGGAGAGCATTTTGGGGGCGAAAAACTGGATAAGGATAGCTGGTATCAGCTTTCAGCCCTCCGAGCTTGTAAAGATAGCCTTCGTGTTTGCCGGAGCCGCCCCGCTTTACAGCGTGTTCAATAAAAGAAACCTGATAGTATTCATCGCCTTTTCCGCGCTCTGCGTCGGAGCTCTCGTCCTGATGAGCGATTTCGGAACTGCTCTCGTATTCTTTACGGCGTATCTCGTTATGGCGTTTATGAGATCGGGAAGCTTTGCTGCCGTGGCGCTCTCAGCCTCCGGAGCCGGACTTGCGGCCGCTATCGCCGTTGGCGCAAGGCCGTATATCGCCGGAAGATTCTCATCCTGGGGAAGGGCTTGGGAGCTTTATAACGAGGGCGGATATCAGCAGGTGAGAACGATGACCGCCTGCGCGAGCGGGGGCTTTTTCGGGCTCGGAGCGGGAAAGGGCTGGTTTAAGACCGTGTTCGCCGCGGATACGGATATGGTATTCGGCGTCGTATCGGAGGAGCTTGGACTGATAACTGCGTTTGCGGCGGTAATAATGGTTCTGCTGCTTGCCGTTTGCGCGGTAAAGAGCATAGACGGGGAGAAGGGCGGCTTTTACGCTATCGCTGCCTGCGGCGCCGCCGCGATAATGCTCGCCCAGCTTGCGCTGAACGTCTTCGGAGCCCTCGATATCCTTCCGTTTACCGGGGTCACGTTCCCCTTCGTATCAAACGGCGGGACGAGCCTTATCGCCTCGTGGGGCCTCTTGGCATTCATTAAAGCCGGCAGCGTGAGCGGTAAGAGAAAGGCGGCGCCTGATGAGAAAGCTTAAAAGAAGAGCGATCTCAATAATACTGATCGCAATCTTAATTATCGCCGGGCTCGGTGTTTTTTCAATCCGTCTCTATAACGACGGCGCTGACTGGGCGGCGTTCAGGGGAAACGGAAACGTCTTTTCATCGGGAAAGCTTACTACGGGCTCGCTTCTATCCCGGGAGGGTGAGCTTCTCCTTCGCTTTACAAAGGACGGGAGCGAATACTCGGCTGACGCTGATACACGCCTTTCAACAGTCCACGTTCTGGGCGACAAGCTCGGCAATATCTCGGGCGGAGCGGCGTCGCTCTACCGCGACGAGCTCGTTTCCTACAGCCTCGTTAACGGGGTTTACAGCGAGGAAGGGGAGAGCATCAGGCTCTCAATATCCTCAGAGCTTTCAAAAGCCGCGCTATCCGAGCTTAACGGGAGAAACGGGGCGATAGGTGTAGTCAATTACAAAACGGGCGAGATACTTTGTATGGTCTCCGCCCCGACTTTTGATCCGGAGGGCGACGGGACTGACGTTACCGACGGGGCATTTCTCAATAAGTTCATAAGCTCTGGCTTTACTCCGGGGTCTGTATTCAAGCTCGTGACGCTCACTGCAGCCATTGAGGAAATACCCGACCTATATGACAGAAGCTTTCACTGCGACGGTACCTGCGAGGTGGGCGGCGTGAAGATCGCCTGCACTCACGCACACGGGGATATGAAGATCGAGGACGCTCTCGCGGCTTCCTGCAACTGCACCTTCGCTGCTCTTGCCTTTGAGCTCGGCGCTGATACGATGGCGGATTACGCAAAAATGCTCGGGATAACGGAGAGCTTCACTATCGACGGAGCTCGCGTGGCAGCGGGGAAATATGACGGTGAGGGCGAGCTTCTTCCGTGGTCGGGCGTGGGACAGGGGAGAGACCTCGCAGTCCCGGCGGCGATGCTGAGATTCGTTTCAGCCGTCGCAAACGACGGGCTCTGCGCGCTTTTTAGCTATAAATACGGTGGCGCCGGGGCGGAGAGAAGACTTATCCCGGAAGATACCGCGGAAAAGGTAGCTCTTATGATGAGCTACTCGGTGGCAAAGACCTACGGGAGAGAGAACTTCCCCGGCCTATCTCTCGCCGCGAAATCCGGGACGGCAGAAGTGGGAGGCGGAAAAGAGCCGAACGCGTGGTTTGTCGGCTTCAGCACGGACGAAGCCTTTCCCGTGGCTTTCGTCGTGATGATAGAGAACGGAGGCTCGGGAACGTATTCCGCAGGACGTGTCGCAAATGCCGTGCTTCAGGAAGCAAAAAAACTATTTTGAGCTAAATTATACTAAGGGCTGGGATCAGCGTTTCGATCCCAGCCCTTCTTGATTATTTGCTCATTTTATCCACAAGCATTTTCGCGTATTTTACAGGCTCTGCCGATTGAAAACCGCAATGCGCGTAACCTTCTATGTCTTCGTAATTTGCGAACGGATATGCCTTCATAAGGCGCTTTCTGGAATCCCGTGCAGGTTCTTCCTTTGAAAAGAAAAAGATGAAATGCTTCTGCTCATCCTCCGGGAAATCGGGAAGAGCACATTTATAACAGATATCAACAAGATTATTTACGGTTTTTTCTGAAAACTTTCTCCGCTCAGATACCATAGAGCTTATAAGCCCACTGTACTGCTCTATCTTGTCCTTTGCAACGAACTGCAAAAATTTGTTGTTTCTGAGATTTTCTACCGCCGCGTTTGGATCGTCCGTATCAAGGATCTTAACGAGCTTCCGAAAACGCGCCCGCATTACCGCCCGAAACCACGGAGTAAACCAGAAGAATGGGCCGCCGTCAAAAAAGCAAATCCCCGTGCTTATGCTGTTTATATCCGCCTGCCTTTTAACTTCAAGGGCGACTTCAGCGCCCATAGAGCTTCCCTGAATAAGCTCAAGGCGGGAAATGCCGTTTTCCTTAAGATAATTAATGATCTTTTCCGCTTCCTTATCGACGGTGAGCAGATCCGTTCCGTCGTGACCGTGACCGTCAAGGGTGGGCATTATTACGTAATATTTTTCCGCCAGGACTTTGCCAAACGGCTCGCAGCTTTTTCCCGTACACATCATACCGTGTATCAGTAACACGGCGGGATTCTCTTTGCTTCCCAGTGTCTCAAAAGTCATTGTTTTTCCTCCAGTCTCGTTAGTTCATAGTTTATTGCAGTCAGAATAGCTCTGATCGTACTCATTGTTGTGCCGTCAATTCCGCTTGACAGCGCGTTGATTTTCTCAATTAGCTGCTTATGAAGCTTTTGGTGCCCGAAATAAGCCGTCCTTCCCTTTTCAGTAAGGGAGATGATTAACTCGTTTAAACCCTCGCCGTCGCTTTTTTCAATCAAGCCCTTTTGCATGAGCTTTGAGCAGGTCTGAGATATACCGCCCTTCGTAATACCAAGTATATTCGCCAGTTTAGTGGTAGTCGATCCTCCGCTTGATCCTATGGCTTCGATAACGTGTATCTCTGAAGGGTAGAGCATTACGTCCGTTCCGTAAGTGCGCGCCTTTTTTTCAATTCCGTTGTACCGATTAATGATCCGCAGCCCCATTTGCAAAAGCTCGTTATCCATATTTGCCTCCAGGTTGTTTAGCAGCTAAACAACAATTTAGCACACCGGATATTTCTTGTCAATACGTTTTTTATTTTTGATTTGAAATGACATTTTTTGCCCATTTGTGACCATCAGTTTTATTGACTTTAACACTTCATTGTGCTAAAATCTAATTTGCTATGTTCCCGGCTAAAATCAATAGAGACAGGAGACAGTCGAGTGGAAAAGAGAAAAAGACGTTTTGGCGACCGAAAGGACGGATATCTCTTAAGAGATATCGACGCGATGCATTTTATCACAGGCATAATATACCCCAACAGATGCGATAACGAGGCATACATCTCCGAGCGCATCGACCTTACCAATCTTAACGCATATATCGCGAAAAAGAACGAGGGCGGCGATGAGTTTAAATACACCCTGTTCCACGCGATACTCACCGCAATAGTCAAGACGATCACGCTTCGGCCAAAGATGAACCGCTTCATTCAGAACTCGAACCTCTACATGAGAAACGAGGTCTCTGCGGCCTTTATCGTAAAAAAGCAGTTTACAGACTCCGCCGAGGAGGGGCTTGCCTTTATCCACGCAAAGGATGAAGACAATATCGACTCCATCCACGAGAGCATCAGAAAGCAGGTGTTCCACTTAAGAAAGAGCACTGCGAGCGATTCAAAAACTCAGGACAGTATGGACATTCTCAATAAGATGCCGAGGTTTTTGTCAAAGGCTCTCGTTCACTTCATTATGTTCCTCGACAGGCACGGCTGGTGCCCGAACTTCCTGATTGAATCTGATCCCTACTATTCATCCGTCGTCATATCCAATCTCGGCTCGATAAAGCTAAAGAGTGGATATCACCACCTTACTAACTGGGGTACTACGTCGCTGTTCTGCATTATCGGAGAAAAGGCGATGAATCCTGTCTTCAAGCCCGACGGAACTTACGAGATGAGGGAGACCCTCGATCTCGGACTTACCATAGACGAGAGACTTGCCGACGGATATTATTATTCAAAGACCATCAAGCTCTTGAAAAAGCTTCTTGAGGAGCCGGAGCTTCTTGATATGCCAGCAAACGAGGAGGTTAATATCTGATGAGTGAAACGATTACCGCAAAAACGCCGTGGATAAAGAATCTCGGCGATATGCCAGCGCATCTCGATTATTACAAGGGCTCGATGTTCGGAGCCGTAGAGCTGATTGCGAAGAAGTACCCGGATAATATCGCTTTTGACTTTATGGGCGCAAGCACGACGTATAAAAAAATGCTGCAGGATATCGAGCAGTGCGCCAAGGCGCTTCGCACCATCGGAGTGCGAGAGGGCGACGCGGTCACGATAGCGCTGCCGAACTGCCCGCAGGCGATCCAGTGCTTCTACGCCGTCAACAGAGTCGGCGCTGTCGCCAATATGATCCACCCGCTCTCCTCTGAGAAGGAAATCGAGTTCTACTTAAACGAGTCCGAAAGCGTCACAGTTATTACCCTCGACCAGTTCTACGGAAAGATCGAGGCTATCAGGCAGAATACTAAGGTCGTAAACGTAGTCCTTGCCAGCATAAAGGATGAGCTTTCTCCGATGATCAAGGCCGGATATATGCTTACCCAGGGCCGCAAGATGGAGAAGATCCCGGAGGACGCGCCCGTTATCCGCTGGGCAGATTTTCTGAAGCTGGGCAACGCCTGCTTCTGGAACTACACCGTACAGCGCGCGGCCGAAGATCCCGCCGTCGTTCTCTACTCCGGCGGCACTACGGGAACCACCAAGGGCATAGTGCTTACTAACCTTAATTTCAACGCTCTTGCCGCGCAGATCGTCGGCGTCAATCAGATGTTCCGCCCGGGCGATAAGATGCTTGCCGCAATGCCCCTTTTCCACGGCTTTGGTCTCGGCGTCTGCATCCACTCTATGCTCGCAAACGGCGGCCGCTGCATCCTCGTTCCGAGGTTTACCGCCGCGAGCTATGCTAAGCTTATCACCAAGTACCGCTGCAACTTTATCGCCGGAGTGCCTACGCTGTACGAGGCGCTTCTGCGCCTTCCCAGTATGGAAAAGGCCGACCTCAGCTGCCTCAAGGGTGTCTTCTCCGGCGGCGACAGCCTCTCCGTCGAGCTCAAGAAGAAGTTTGATAAATTCCTTTACGATCACAAGGCCGTTATCCAGGTCAGAGAGGGCTACGGCACGACGGAGACGGTCACCGCCTGCTGCCTGACGCCGCCCCATATGGCGAAGGAGGGGAGCATCGGACTTCCATTCCCCGATACCTATATCAAGATCGTGAAGCCAGATACCGACGAGGAGCTGCCCTACGGCGAGGAGGGCGAGATACTGCTTGCCGGACCCACCGTTATGAAGGAGTATCTCCATCACCCGGACGAGACGGCTCACACCCTTCGCAAGCACGCTGACGGCCTCACCTGGGTTTACACAGGTGACCTCGGAATGATGGATGCCGACGGATTTGTATTCTTCAAGGGACGTATCAAGAGAATGATAATCTCCTCCGGCTACAACATCTATCCCGCTCAGCTTGAAAATATCCTCGACGGACATGAGCTCATCCAGATGAGCTGCATCATCGGAGTGCCCGATCCCTACAGAATGCAGAGAGTCAAGGCCTTCGTCACCCTTAAGCCCGGCGTGCCCGCAAACGAGGAGACCAAGAACAATATTCTTGAGTACTGCAAGAAGTATATTGCGAAGTACGCTCTTCCCAAGGACATAGAGTTCCGCGATGAGCTTCCCAAGACCCTTGTCGGCAAGGTGGCTTACAGGAAGCTTGAGGAGGAAGAGGCTGAGAAGCTTAAAAAGCAGGCTGAAGCGGAGAAAACCGCAGAATAAAGAAGGAAGAATACAGAAAGATGAATAAAGCAGATACAAGACCGAGAAGCAACGAAATGTACGAGGCTATCCTCACGCTCAAAACGCTGGAGGAGTGCAAGCAGTTTTTTGAGGATCTCTGCAGTGTGACCGAGCTTTCGGCTATGGAGCAGCGCTTCGGCGTCGCAGTCCGCCTTGAAAAGGGAATGATCTATAACGATATCCTTGAGGAGACCGGAGCCTCGAGCGCCACTATCAGCAGAGTCAACCGCAGCCTGCGCTACGGCTCTGGCGGATACGCCGTTGTTTTCGACAGAATGTGGAAGAGGGAAGAAGAGTGAGCTCGTACAGCTTTCTTGCCGAGTTTTACGATGAGCTTACCCGCGACGTGCCGTATGATAAAATCGCGGACTTCTATGAAAAAGTATGGGACAGTTACGGGATAAAACCCGTGACTGTCCTTGACCTTGCCTGTGGAACGGGAACGATAACTAAAATACTCTCTCAGCGGGGCTACGAGCTTGTTTCAACGGACGCATCGCCCGAGATGCTGAGCGCGCTTATGGACAAGTGCGCCAACCTTGCTAATGCAGTTCCGCCTCTCGTCCTGAATCAAAGTATGACCGAGCTCGATCTATACGACGTCGTCTCGGCGGCGGTATGTACGCTCGACGGAATAAACTACGTTCCGGAAGCCGAGCTTGACGAGGTGTTCCGCCGGCTGAGGTTATTTATAGCGCCCGGCGGAGTGCTGATTTTTGATATCAACACTCCCTTTAAGCTCCTTGGGCAGGACGGACAGGTCTATATCGACGAGACGGAGAACGTATACTGCGTATGGCGCCCTGAGCTCTCTGCCGACAGGCGAAAGCTCACCTACGGAATGGATATCTTTATCCGTGACGGGGAAAACTGGCTGAGGGAGCAGGAGGAGCATACCGAGTATATTCACGGCCCCGATATGCTCGTAACTAAGCTTAAAGAACATGGCTTTACCGAGATAAGGCTTTTTGGAGACCTCAGCGAGGCTGAACCGAGGAAAGAAGAACAGCGCATTTTCATTGCGGCAAGAAGATCGGAGAATTAACGATGGACAGAATACTCAGAGGCATTTCGGCTGACGGCAGCGTAAAAATAACCGCCGTAACGACGAAGGACTTGACTGAGAGGGCAAGAAGGATACACAGCACGCTTCCCGTGGTAACGGCGGCGCTCGGCAGGACTATGGCAGCCGTATCTATGATGGGCAACGCGCTAAAAAAAGAGGGCTCGTCGATTACCGCGAGAATAAACGGAGGCGGCCCCGCCGGAACGATACTTGTGACCTCGGATGAGAAGGGCAACGTGCGCGGCTACGTGCAGAACCCGCAGGTCGACCTGCCGCTCAAGGCTAACGGGAAGCTCGACGTAGGCGGAGCAGTCGGAACTGACGGTATGCTTACCGTTATGCGCGACCTCGGCTCAGGAGAGCCGTATAACGGCAGCGTTGAGCTCGTCTCAGGCGAGATAGCGGAGGATTTTACAAGATACTTCTTTGAGTCAGATCAGGTGCCGACAGCCTGCGCTCTCGGTGTGCTCGTTGACCGCGACCAGAGCGTGATCGCCGCCGGAGGATATATAGTTCAGCTTATGCCCGGCGCAGAGGACGAGACGGCGGAGAAGCTTGAGCGCAGCGTGCAAAGAGCGGGAGCCGTAACGAAGATGCTTCAAAACGGCAGCCTTGAGGAGCTTATCTACAAGGTGCTGGACGGATTTGATCCGATAATACTCGAAGAGGATGCAGTAACTTATAAGTGCTATTGCTCGAGAGAGAAGATAAGAAACGCAATCGCCGGAATAGATAGAAACGAGCTTCGCTCAATGCTCGAGGAGGACAAGAGCATTGAGGTCAAATGCCAGTACTGCGGTGAGGTGTATACCTTCACCGAAA
This sequence comes from uncultured Eubacteriales bacterium, assembly GCA_900317385.1. Lineage (GTDB taxonomy): Bacteria > Bacillota > Clostridia > Oscillospirales > Oscillospiraceae > RUG626. The sequence continues at coordinate 26,413 of ONGN01000004.1, read as the reverse complement.
CGGATTTTGAAGAATAATTACCGTTAAAGCACCGCGTTTTGCGGTGCTTTACTCCTTTGTATTGCGAAAAAAAAGATACTGTGATATAATCAATTATAAGTATGCGATTGGTGGTGATTTCGTGAAATCCGAGGTGCTGCACGTTGAATTTGATAACGTGACTATGGAAGAGGCCGTTGACAGGGCGATTGAGCTTATAAATGAAGACGGATTTAAATATGCAGTAACTCCAAATCCCGAAATAGTCTGGCTTTGCAGAAAGGACGAGGAGCTTCGCGAAGCTGTGAGCAGCGCTGCCCTCGTTATACCGGATGGCATCGGCGTTATATACGGGGCAAAAATGCTGAAAAGGCCGCTTAAGGAAAAAGTACCCGGAGCTGATTTCGCGGAGCGAGTTATCTCCGCTCTCGCGGCTGAGCACAAGTCCGTTTTTCTTTTCGGCGCAAAGCCCGGAGTTGCCGAGCTTGCTGCTGAGAAGCTTTCAGAAAAGTATCCCGGAATTGTCATTGCCGGCACGAATGACGGATATTTTTCCGATGACGAGCCGATAATCGACAAGATAAACGCGGCAAAACCCGATCTTCTGCTCGTGTGCCTGGGTGCTCCGAAGCAGGAAAAGTGGATGAAAAAGAACGCGGATAAGCTTTCTGCCAAGCTTGCTATCGGACTTGGAGGGAGCCTTGACGTTTATGCCGGAGTCGTTGAGCGCGCACCGGAAAAATGGCAGAAAATGAACCTCGAATGGCTCTACAGAATAGTAAAGCAGCCAAAAAGGATCGGCAGAGCTATGAGGCTTCCGGCATTTATGCTCGCCGTGTTAGGCGAAAGAATCAGTGGAAAGTAAGGTGAATGATATGGTATATATTATTCTTGCGGACGGATTTGAGGAGATAGAGGCCATAGCGCCCTACGACGTTTTAAAGCGCGGCGGCGTTCAGGTCAAGTATGCCTCGATTGGCGATGCTGCCGTATCAGGCAGCCACGGAGTCAGGGTAGAGACTGAATGCGGCATAGACGAGGCTTTTGACGGCGAGATGATCGTTATTCCCGGCGGAATGCGCGGGGTTAACAATATCCTTGCCTCAGAGAAGGCTATTGAGCTCGTAAAGAGATATTATAATGAAGGCAAGCGCGTCGCCGCGATTTGCGCGGGGCCGATGGTGCTCACGAAGGCAGGCGTGCTTTCCGGAAAAAGAGCCGTATGCTATCCCGGACTTGAGGACCGTATGAGCGGCAATATGTCGCAGGAAGAGAACACCGTTACCGACGGGCAGATTACGACCTCTCGCGCTGCCGGATCTGCGATTGATTTCGGGCTTAGACTTCTTGCTGAGCTAAAGGGCGAGAGTGAAGCCGAGAGGGTACGCGCAGAGATACACTATGCTGAGTAAAAAAGAGGCAAGGCGGCTTGCCGCCGTGCGGGAGAGAGAATGCACCGAGACGTATCTCCGCTCGGCCGACGAAGCCTCATTCCAAAGGCTCTTTGAGCTCGAGGCATATAGGAGAGCGGAAACTATCTTTTCATATATAGGCATCGGGCTTGAACCGGATACAGCCGTAATAATCAATAACGCGCTTAAGTCCGGCAAAAAAGTCGCCGTTCCGAAGATCACCGGAAGGGGAACTATGGAGGCGGCGTTTATCTCCTCGCTCGAAGAGTTAAGCGAGGGAGCGTTCGGCCTGTTAGAACCACCCGCCGGATATACCGCTGTCGAGCTATCCGAAACCGACGTTATAATCCTTCCGGCATCCGCTTTTTCAAGGCGGCTTGAAAGGTTAGGGCGAGGCGGCGGTTATTACGACAGATTTCTCTTAGTATCCCGTGGTATAAAGATTGGAATAGGAAGAGAACAGCTGCTTTTTGACACTCTTCCGACTGAGCCTCACGATATCGGGCCGGACGTTCTCATCACAGAGAAAGAAATTCGGAGCCGCCGTTAAGCGGCTCCGAGGAGAGCTTACTTCAGTTGCAGCCGCAGCCGCAGCCGTTATTGTTGTTATTATCGCAGCCGCAGCCGCAGCCAAAGCTGTTTCCGCAGCCGAAGAGGATTATGAGGATAAGAATGATCCAGAGGAAGCTGTTGTTATTACAGGAATTACAGAACATTGTTTTCTCCATTCTGCCGCTGCATTCGGCATTTTAATTTGATGTTAACCGTTCCATGCAGTGGAACGGGCGATGGACCGGAAGGCCATCCGAGGTATACTATGCCGCTGACCGCCGGTATGACACAGAAGGAGGCGCTACATTGGACGAAAAGAAGGATGAATTTTGGGACGAGTTTCTGAAAGAGACGAATGACCTGATTAACGGTAACGCTGCAGAGCCTGAAGAGAATACGCCCCCCGCTGTTTCCGACCTCTCTGACGGAAGTATAAAGATAGAGTATCTGAACGAGGATGGGGAAAGCGTTGGCCCGGTTGAAGAGCTAAGCCTTAACAATAATCCCCCGGCAGTGGAGCCGGAGAGCAGTGAAGAGGCTCAGAGTTCAATGCCCGCAGTAAGCGAGGAGACCAAGCCCGAACCGAAGGAAAAGAAGATCCCCGTTATCCTTGACCCCCTTGCGGAGCCGGGAGAAAAAAAGAAAAAGAAGCAGAAGGAATTCGAGGTTGACTTTGACTTTGACGAAGAATACCCCGATGAGAACGAAAAAATTGTTTCGCGGGGCGCCGGAAAAAGAACCGGATGCCTTTCGGGTATTCTTTTCTTCATCTTCGTCGTTTGCGTTTCCGTCGCGCTTGCCGCCTTCGCGTGGATGTGCGCAACGGACGTTTTGGGACTCGGGGATGAAAAAAGCGAGATAACCGTTTCGATCCCAAAAGAGATTTTTACAGTCGTTGAGCGCGAAAAAACCAGTGCCGACGGCGAGAAGGAACTGCGGGAAGTATCAGTCGCCGATATGAGCTATATCGCCTCAATGCTGAAGGAGAACGGCCTTATAAAATATGAATGGCTCTTTAAGCTGTATTCAAGGTTTTCTTCCGCGGACGAGAAGGTCAAGGCGGGAACTTACGTTTTGAATACCGACTTCGACTACCGCGCCCTCGTAAACGGTATGACGCCTTCAGCGGGCGAGCGTGTCGTCGTTGACGTCACTATCCCGGAGGGGCATAATATTTTCCAGGTCGTCCAGGATCTTACCTCCAACGGAGTATGCGATGAGGATGAGCTTTGGGACTGCCTTGCAAATTACGATTTTGAATATGAGTTCCTTGACAAATCCACTCTTGGCGACAAGCTGAGGCTCGAGGGCTATCTTTTCCCCGACACCTACAGCTTCTACGTCGGTGATACCCCGTCAAGAGTTATCGGAAAGCTTCTTAAAAACTTTGACCGCAAGTGGACGGAAGAGATGACGGAGCAGGCAAAGGCGCTCGGCTACACTCAGCGCGAGATACTGATCGTCGCCTCAATGATCGAAAAGGAGGCCGGAGCGGACAGCGAGCGCGCGACCATCGCCTCTGTAATCTATAACCGCCTGAGAGACGGGGGACAGGGCACGAATTACAAGCTGCAGATCGACGCGACGCTTTACTACGCCGCTCAGATCGAGGGCGTATCCATGTCAAAGGATATCGACAGCCCGTATAACACCTATCTTGTGACCGGCCTGCCCGCCGGACCGATCGCGAATCCGGGTATCGCCTCTATAAAAGCGGCTCTCGATCCGGAAACCACGGCGTATTATTACTACGCCCTTGGAAAAGAGGGAGTACACCACTTCACCAAAACACTCGAGGAGCATACAGCGTTCGTAAACTCGGATGAATACGGAGGCTAAAACACGTTTTGCGCCGCGTCTATTGACGCGGCGCAACTTTTTGTTGCCAAATCGTGCTGAATGGGGTATTATATAGGTTAGTTTTTTTATCGAGGTGATATTATGCAGAAACTCAGGATTCCGGAAGGCTATAAAATGCCCCTGTCGAATAACCAGCTTCAGCGGGCTATCGAGCTTATTCACGAGGATTTTCAGCGAAATCTTTCGATAAGGCTGAACCTTCACAGGGTCTCGGCTCCGCTGTTCGTTGACGGTGGAACGGGACTTAACGATGACTTAAACGGCGTAGAGCGCCCGGTCAGCTTTGATATTCCCGACGTTGGCGTAAGCGGTCAGGTGGTACATTCCCTTGCGAAGTGGAAGAGACTCGCCCTTCTCAGATACGAATTCAAGCCCGAGAGCGGACTTTATACGAATATGAACGCCATCAGGCGCGACGAGGTTACGGATAATATCCACAGCATCTACGTTGACCAGTGGGACTGGGAAAAGATAATGCTGCCGGAGAACAGAAACGTTGAGTATCTAAAGGACACTGTGCGAGCCATCGTCGGCGCAATATGCGATACGGCGAATACGCTTAGATACCATTTCCCCGTTTTGAACTACAGGCCGGACCGCGAGGTCTTCTTTATAACGACTCAGGAGCTTGAGGATATGTGGCCTGAGCTCACCCCGGGCGAGCGCGAGTATCAGATAACGAAGGAGCACCACACCGTTTTCCTGATGCAGATAGGGAAAAAGCTGAAGAGCGGCATCCGCCACGACGGACGCGCCCCGGACTACGACGATTGGGAGCTGAACGGCGATATTCTAATGTGGAATCCCATCCTCGAGGACAGATTCGAGGTAAGTTCAATGGGAATAAGAGTAGATCCCGAGGCGATGGAAAGACAGCTTGCTGAGGCGGGCTGCGAGGAGAGAAAGAACCTGATGTTCCATAAAATGCTCCTTGCCGGAGAGCTTCCTCAGTCGATCGGAGGCGGTATCGGCCAGTCGAGGCTTTGTATGCTGCTTCTCGGCGCCTGCCATATCGGTGAGGTGCAGGCGAGCCTGTGGAACAGGGAAACGATTGACGAATGCGAAAAGGCGGGGATCACGCTGCTGTGAAAAAACTGACAGATACTATAAAAAAGGCTGTAGCCGCGGGAATGCTGATCGGAGTCGGTGGCACCATATATCTCGCCTCTGAGAACAAAATAGTGGGCGCGGTCCTCTTCAGCGTGGGGCTTTTGAGCATCTGCTTTTTCGGTATGAATCTCTACACCGGGAAAATAGGCTACATACTTGGGGATAAGGATAAGTTATTTTATCTAATCGTATGGCTCGGAAACCTTTGCGGAGCCGTGATAGCGGGCGCCCTTGTGAGGATTGCGAGACCCGCGCTCCACGATACGGCTGCCGCTATGCTTGAGGTAAAGCTTGACCTCGGCTTTGTAAAAACGCTGATACTGTCGTTTTTCTGCGGCATACTTATGTATATAGCGGTGCATAACCATAAGGAGCATCCGCATTCTATAAGCGGGATAGTCGGCATAATATTCTGTGTGACAGTGTTTATTCTCGCGGGCTTTGAGCACAGCGTTGCCGATATGGTCTACTGCGCCGTCGGAATAAGCGGGATAGAAGAGCTTCCGGGGATCGCTCTCTTCCTCTTAGAGGTCACGCTCGGAAACTCACTCGGGGCGATATTCATTAGAAAGCTTACTAACTGAGAAGGTGGGATACATATGAAATGCGCGATCTACGGCGCGGGCTCGCTCGGCACCGTCCTCGGCGCCTATATGACAAAAAACGGCGTGCCTGTCGAGCTCGTTAACCGAAACGCGGCTCACGTTGAGGCGCTCAGAAAAAGCGGAGCGCACATAACCGGAACGGTAGATATGACCGTTCCCGTCAAGGCGATCTTTCCAAACGAGATGGAAGGACCGTACAACGTTATCTTTCTTATGACGAAGCAGCTTCATAACGCAGAGGTGGTGGCCTTTTTAAAGCCGCTTTTATCAGATTCCGGCGTTATCGTAACGCTGCAGAACGGTATTCCCGAGCCTGGAATAGCTGAGATCATCGGAGAGGAGCGCACTATCGGCTGCGTTGTCGAGTGGGGCGCGACTTTATCCAAGCCGGGCGAATGCGTGCTGACAAGCGAGCCGGACAGCCTCTCATTCCATATGGGCGGGATGAAGGGCATCTCAATAGATAAGCTTAACGAGGTAAAGAGCCTTCTCGAAAAGATGTGCCCCGTTTATATCGAGGATAATCTCATAGGAGCGAGATGGTCCAAGCTTTTGATAAACGCAACGTATTCCGGCCTTGGAACGGCTTTGGGCGGCACCTTCGGCGACGTCAGCGGTAAAAAGCTGCCTCGAAAAGTTGCGGTTCGCTGCATGAAGGAGTGCATCGACGTAGGCCACGCCTCCGGTGCTGAGTTTGCCCCGGTACAAGGCAAGGATATAACGAAGCTCTTCTACTATAAGAGCCCGGTAAAGCGCGCGATATCCGAGCTTCTCGTTCCCATCGCGATGAAAAAACACGTTAATATCGTGCCGTCCATGCTCCAGGATATAAGAAACGGCAAGCCCTGCGAGATAGGCGCGATAAACGGAGTCGTTTCCGAGTTCGGAAGAAAATACGGAGTGCCGACGCCGATAAACGATAAAATAGCTGAGGTAGTGAGAAAAGAGGAGAGCGGAGAGCTTAAGCCTGAGCCGGAGAATATCCGCTTTTTTGAGGAGTTTTTGAAATAATTGCAATAAATATTGAACGGAGGAAAGCCCGATGACAAGAAAGCTTTCGGCACTGATCCTTGTGGCAGCGTTTTTAATAGGCTGCCTGCCGCTTGCAGCGTCAGCGCTGACATACGAGCAATCCTCAAAAGCCCAGCCTGAAAAGGTATGGAATTATCTGATGGATAAGATCGGCAATCCATACGGAGTTGCCGGTATCATGGGCAATATATCCCATGAGAGCGGTCTTATACCGAACAACTTGAACAACAGCTCAAACAGATCCCTCGGCCTCTCGGACGAGGAATATACCAGAAGGACGGATAACGGTACATATACGAAATTTGCGTCTGACGGCGCCTATTACGGGCTTGCCCAGTGGGGATATTCCACGAGGAAACAGGGGCTTTTAAACCTTGCAAAGAAAATGGACGGCTCAGTCGGAAGCCTTGAGGTGCAGCTCGCTTTTATCATAAAGGAGCTGGAGGAAACCTTTCCGTCCGTCCTGAAAAGCCTGAAAAACGCCACCTCGGTAAGAGAGGCTTCGGACGTTTTCCTCGCGAAATTTGAGGGAGCGCCCAATAAATCAGAGGCGAACAAGCAGGCGCGAGCAGACCTCGGGCAGACGTATTTTGACGCATACGCCAAAATAGAACAACCAACGCCTGAGCCCGAACCTGAACCCGAGCCTGAACCCGAATCTGAACCCGAACCTGAGCCCGAACCTCAGCCCGAACCGGAACCGGACGAATACACAAATCCCTTCGTTGACGTCTCCGAGGACGAGTACTATTATGAGGCCGTATTGTGGGCATATTACGCTGAGCCGCAGATAACGAACGGGACGGATAAAACCCATTTCAGCCCCGATAATGACGTAACAAGGGCGCAGGCAGTCACCTTCCTGTGGAGAGCCATGGGAGAGCCTGAGCCGGAATCAACCGAAAACCCGTTCACAGACGTGAAAGAGGGCGAGTACTATTACAAGGCCGCAATATGGGCGGTAGAACAGGGGATAACCAAGGGTACGAGCAAAACCAAGTTTTCGCCGAAGGGCACGCTTACTACTGCACATATAATTACCTTTATCTATCGCGCTGTAAACAAGGGCGCCGACGGCTGGTATGAGGAGGCTGCTAACTGGGCGGCGACGGAGACGCTGATCCTAAGCGGGACGCCGAGAGAGATATCGGATAAGGTCAAATGCCCAAGGTGCGACGTCGTCACCTTTCTGTACGGCGCAGCTGCGCTGATGCTGAGCGGTTCGGACTAATTAAACACAAGCTTATGCGGGCAATCTTTGCCCGCTTTTTTCTAAATTCTTTTATTTAATTGTATACCTCTTGTAAAATCAAACTCGGGGTGTTATAGTATACGATATATTGTTGCAGTTTTTCATTTTTGGCATAGATATTGGTATTAATACTTGATGGAGGGATGGAGGAACATTATGAAATTAGCAGAGGCATTACAGGAAAGGGCAGACCTCAATACAAAGATATCCGAGCTTCGTTCAAGACTTTACGATAACGCGGTTGTCCAGGAGGGCGAAAAGCCGGCAGAGGATCCAAGCGAGCTTTTGACTGAGCTTGACAAGGCCGCGGAAAGGCTTTATGAGCTCATCTCAAGGATCAATCTGACGAATTGCGCCACAAAGGCAGACGGCGTTACCCTTACAGAGCTTATCGCGAAAAAGGATGTTCTGAAAGCCCGCATAGGGGCTTATCGCGATCTAATATCCGCCGGAAGCCAGACCGCGAGAAGAGCTTCAAGAACGGAGATAAAGATCCTGTCCGCCGTTGACGTTCCAGCGCTTCAGAAAAAGTCGGACGAGCTCAGCCGCGAGCTGCGCCTTACCGATAACAGGATCCAGGAGCTTAACTGGACGACAGAGCTCAAATAAGCGCAAACTATGGTGTAGTCGGGCAAAGTGAATGCAAACCCTTCAGCGCGTTGGGTAAATATGCGCTAACTGTATGGCGCCCTCTCGGGCAGGGGCGAGGTTCGACTCCTCGGTATCGTTATGCTCAGATAACGTATTAGCGTACACTCATTCTTTACTGTTATTACCGCGCATTATTTGCCAGGCGAGGGTCGGGACAGGGGACATTTTTTAATCAGGAGGTCAGTTATGAGAAAAACAGGCGAAGAAAAAGCCAATAACAGAGTTATCAAGGTGACCGGCGAGGCGACCGTGGGCGCGAAGCCGGACCAAGCCGTTATAAGCCTTAACGTGTCCGAGCTCAGCGCGAACTATTCCGAAGCTGTGAGCGGGCTCGATTCTTCCGTAAACGAGATAAAGACCGCGCTTTCCAAGCTTCATATCGACGTTAATCTTTTAAAAACCTCGTCCTTTAACGTCAACACGGAATACGAGGGCTACTCGGACGATAAGGGCGTTTGGAAGAACAGATTCGTGGGTTATCGCGCAACGGAGAGCCTCAAGCTCGAGCTTGGGCTCGATAATAAGCTCCTCGGCGAGCTGCTTACCGCCGTCTCCGCTTCGTCCGCACACCCGGAAATATACGTTCGCTTCTCAGTTAAGGATAAGACTAAGCTGAAGGACAGGCTTATCTCAAGGGCAGTAAAGGATTCCGCGAGAAAGGCAAAGCTTCTCTGCGAGGCGGCAGGCGTCGAGCTCGGCGAAGTTATAGCGATCAACTATTCTTTCAGAGAGCCCGAGATATTCTCACCTACGGCATATAACCGGGGAGTGGGGCTTATGGAAGCTAAGGCGGCGACGTGCGACGTTACGCCCGAGGACGTGACGCTGACGGATTCCGTTACCGTACTGTGGGAGATAAAGTGATTATTACAAGCAGAAAAAACGAAACAGTCCGCAATATGAAAAGGCTCGGCGAGTCCTCGGCTTACAGGGCAGAGCGCGGTGAGTTTATGCTCGAGGGGGCAAAGCTTCTCACAGACGCCGCCGCGAACGGGGCTGAGATAAGAGAGATACTTTACTGCGGAGATAGGCCGCAGGGCGCTTTCGGAAACGCCGCCATGCAGGAGGTATCGAGGGATATCATCGAATACGTTTCCGTGCAGAAGACTCCGCAGGACGTTGTATTCCGAGCGGCTATTCCCGCTCGGAAGGGTGAGCCTGAGCTTTCGGGCGCCGTGATCCTCGAGAACATACAGGACCCGGGCAACGTGGGGACTATGCTGAGAACGGCGAATGCCTTCGGAATAAAAGAAGTGATCCTTGTCGGCGCCTGCGCCGATCTGTGGAATCCGAAGACGGTGAGAGCGAGCATGGGCGCAGTCTTCCGCGAGAAGACGTTCCGCCTCTCCTTGGAAGAGCTTACAGAGCTGAAGAAGAAAAACGGCGTGACCCTTTACGGGGCAGCGCTCGGAGAGGATTCGTCCGATATAAGAAGCACAAAGCTTACAGGTTCAGCAGTTTGCATTGGGAACGAGGGCAGAGGACTGAGCGGGGAGCTTCTCGAACTGTGTGATAAAAGCCTTATTATACCGATGGCGCCGGAATGCGAGTCGCTTAACGCCGCAGCTGCCGCCACGGTATTTATGTGGGAGATGGCAAAAGACATCCTTTAATTATTCAGTGGGGTACTGACTATGGCGGAGCTTAGGTACTGGGTATGGCTGTCAACGAGAAAAGGGATAGGCGCAAGGGCGATGGGCGACCTTTTGAGGTATTACGGGTCGCCGGAGGAGATATACTTTGTACGTAAGGGCGATTACCCGCGCGAGCTGAATATAAATTCGGCGTCACTTGAGGATAAGACCCTTTCACCCGTTTCCGAGATCCTCGGAAAGTGCAGCGAGATGGGATATACCATCCTAACTCTCGGCGACGCGGCATATCCCGCAAGACTTAAGAATATATATGATCCGCCTGTCGTTCTCTACGTTGACGGAAAGCTTCCGCTTATTGATGAGGAGATAGCCGTAAACATAGTCGGAACGAGGGACTGCACGCCTTACGGGATCAAGATCTCAGAGCAGATCGGCTATGAGGTCACGAAGATGGGCGGCCTCGTTATATCCGGCCTTGCCCGCGGCATCGACTCAGCCGCCGCGAGAGGTGCGCTCAGAGCTAACGGCAAGGTCGTAGGCGTGCTCGGCTGCGGCATCGACGTCGTCTATCCGCCGTCCAACGAAAGACTGTTTTGGGACGTTAAGCATTTTGGCGCTCTTGTGAGCGAGTACCCGCCCGGCGTGCAGCCGGACAGGAGCCATTTTCCGGCAAGAAACAGAATAATGAGCGGCTTAAGCCTTGGAGTTGTCGTCGCAGAGGCGCCGGAGAGATCGGGCGCTCTGATAACGGCGTCAATGGCGCTCGAGCAGGGCAAGGACGTGTTCGCCGTTCCGGGCAACGTGGACGCTTCTTCGTGCAGAGGCTCGAACAATCTTTTAAAGGAGGGCGCTCAGCCTGTGACCTGCGGGCGGGATATAATGGAGGTATACTCCGCAAGATTCCCGGACAGATTCGTTGAAGCCCGCAAGCTTAATAAGCTGGACGAGCGCGGAGTGGAGATACTCGCGGAGCGGGAGCTCGGAGAAATATCCGCTAATGAGAAGGTTTTTAAGCGAAAAACGCCCAAAAAAGCGATTGACAAGGAAAAGAGCGAGGATTATATTAATGTATCAGTCAGACCTGAGGGACTTTCACCGGATGAGGAGAAGATCCTTGAGGTCATGAGCGGAAGAACGATGCACGTTGACGATATAATTGAGGTCAGCGGAATCGGAGCTTCTAAGGTGCTTGCCACGCTGACTCTGCTCGAAATAGCCGGCGTAGTAAAACAGGAGCCTGGAAAGCGTTTTACCGCTCTTGTAAAGTAACTAAGTGAGGAATATTAATGGCAAAGACAAAATATCTCGTTATCGTCGAGTCTCCGGCAAAGGCAAAGACGATAGGTAAATATCTCGGACCGGATTATAAGGTCGTCGCCTCTATGGGGCACCTTAGAGATCTGCCGAAGAGCACGATGGGGGTCGACATCGAGGGCGGCTTTAACCCTCAGTATATCCCCGTAAAGGGCAGAGAAGAGACGATAAGCGAGCTTAAGAAAGCCGCTAAGGCGAGCGAAAAGGTCTTTCTCGCGACCGACCCGGACCGCGAGGGAGAGGCTATTTCGTGGCATCTTAAGGAGCTCCTTGGGATAAGCGATGAGGACGTTTACCGCGTAACGTTTAACGAGATCACGAAAAAGGTCGTTGAGACGAGCATCAAGAACCCGCGAGCTATCGACGAGGATCTTGTCGATGCTCAGCAGGCGAGGCGCATACTCGACAGGATAGTCGGATACAAGCTCTCACCCCTTCTCTGGAAAAAGGTCCGCCGCGGTCTTTCCGCGGGCCGCGTACAGTCCGTAGCGACGAGAATGGTGGTTGACAGGGAAGACGAGATAAGGAACTTCGTCCCCAAAGAATACTGGCATCTCGACGCCTATCTCAATAACGGGCGCTCGGCGGATTTCATAGCGAGATACTACGGCTTCGGCGGCAAAAAGCGCGAGCTTGGCTCCGCTGACGAGGTAAACGCCGTTAAAAGTGAGGTTGCCGGTTCGCCGTTTATCGTAAAGTCTGTTAAAAGGCAGGATAAGAGCCGCACTCCCGCGCCCCCATTTATCACTTCGACCCTTCAGCAGGAGGGCTCAAGAAAGCTCGGAATGACGCCGAAGCGCACAATGTCAATTGCCCAGCAGCTATACGAGGGCGTTGACGTTGAGGGCGAGGGCACGGTCGGACTTATCACCTATATGCGTACCGACTCGCTCAGACTCTCAGACGAGGCAACGGCAGAGGCACGCCGGCTTATTCTCTCAAGATACGGGGCGGAATACTATCCCGGCTCGCCGAGACGGTTCAAGACCAAGGGCTCCGCTCAGGACGCGCACGAGGCTATTCGTCCGTCGAATCCCTCACTTACTCCCGAGGCCGTGCGTTCAAGCCTTACGAGCGACCAGTATCGCCTTTACAGGCTAATCTGGAACAGATTTATCGCGTCTCAGATGTCCGCCGCCGTTTATGACAGCGTTACAGCGGATATCGAATCGGCGGGCCATATATTCAGAGCTACGAGCTCTACGATAAAGTTTTCCGGCTTTACGGCGGTTTACGAGGAAGGCCGCGACGATGACGCCGATGAGCGCGAGACGCCCATCCCCGATATAAAAGATGGCGAGACTCTTAATCTCAAGAAGCTCACTGAGGAGCAGAAATTTACTCAGCCGCCCGCAAGATATACCGAGGCGACTCTCGTAAAGGCAATGGAGGAATCCGGCGTTGGCCGCCCGAGCACCTACGCGCCGACGGTTTCAACGATACTTGACAGGGAGTACGTCGTAAAGGAGGGCAAGAGCCTTCGCCCGACGCCCCTCGGAGAGGTCGTTACGAAGCTGATGAAGGACAGGTTTACCGATATCGTGGACGTCGGCTTTACCGCCAAGATGGAGGGCGAGCTCGATAACGTGGAAAAGGGCGAGAAGCCTTGGAAGGAAGTCCTGAGCGACTTTTACGGCCCCTTTGACACAGAGCTCACGAACGCCGAAAAGGCGCTTGAGGGCGAGTATATCAAGATACCGGCCGAGGAATCGGACGAGGTCTGCGACGTCTGCGGCAGAAAAATGGTTATTAAATCAGGCCGCTTCGGAAGATTTCTCGCCTGCCCGGGCTATCCTGAGTGTACTTTTACAAAGCCCATCGTTATCGAGATGCCGGGAAAATGCCCGAAATGCGGCAGCAGGATATTAAAGCGCACTTCAAAGAACGGATATACCTACTACGCCTGCGAGAGAGGTCAGGAATGCGGCTTTATGACTTGGGACGTTCCGGTAAAGGATTTCTGCCCGAGCTGCGGCAAAACTATGTTCAAGAAATCCGGCAAGGGCTTTAACAAGGCTTTCTGCATCAACGAGGACTGTCCGAACTTCCTTCCCGAGGATAAGCGCGGATATAGGAAGAAGACCGCCTCGGCAGATAAAAAGACTGACGAGAAAACGACAAAAACCGCGAAAAAAACCGCAAAATCCACCGCGGCCAAGACTTCCGGTAAGAAGAAATGAGCGAAGTTAAAGTAATAGGCGCCGGACTTGCCGGCTCAGAGGCAGCGTGGCAGCTTGCAAAGCGCGGCGTAAAGGTGAAGCTCTATGAGATGAAGCCGGATAAGAGGACGCCCGCGCACGCATCCGACGGATTTGCTGAGCTCGTATGCTCAAATTCCTTGAGAAGCGACGAGCTGACTAACGCCGTTGGACTTCTCAAGGAGGAAATGCGCAGGCTCGACAGCCTTATTATGAGAGCTGCTGACTTAAACAAGGTCCCCGCCGGCGGTGCTCTCGCCGTCGACAGATTTTCGTTCTCAAAGTACGTTACCGACGCCCTGTCTTCGCATCCAAACGTTGAAATAATCCGCGGAGAGGTCTCAGAGATACCAGAGGGCAGAGTTATCGTCGCCTCGGGACCGCTGACAAGCGACAGCCTCGCTGAAAAGATAACCGCGCTTACAGGCGGCGACGGGCTGAATTTTTATGACGCCGTCGCGCCGATAGTAACGCTCGAGAGCGTAGATATGGAGAGCGCGTGGTTTGCCTCAAGGTACGATAAGGGTACGGCGGACTACGTAAACTGCCCGATGACGAGGGAGGAGTACGATTCCTTTGTGAAGGAGCTGGCGTCCGCCGAGGAGGCTGAGCTTCACGGCTTTGACGACGGCGGCGTTTTTGAGGGCTGTATGCCCGTTGAGGTAATGGCAAGGCGCGGGCTCGACACTCTGCGCTACGGGCCGCTGAAGCCCGTCGGCCTGAAGGATCCGAAAACCGGGCGCGAGCCATATGCCGTAGTCCAGCTCAGAATGGATAACTCCGAGGGTACGCTTTATAATATGGTCGGATTTCAGACGCATCTTAAATTCCCCGAGCAGAGAAGGGTTTTTAAAATGATACCCGCCCTCAGAAACGCGGAATTCGTGCGCTACGGAGTTATGCACAGGAATACTTATCTAAATTCTCCGAGGCTTCTTGACGACCTTTACAGGCTGAAAAAAGAGCCCAGGATAAGCTTCGCCGGACAGATGACCGGAGTTGAGGGCTACGTTGAATCTGCCGCCTCCGGCCTTTTGGCGGGCCTTTCTGCGGCAAGAGAGGCGCTCGGCCTCGATCCGGTCGATTTCCCGAGAGAGACGGCGATAGGCGCCCTCGGTAAGTACGTTTCCGATGAGAGCATTTACGATTTCCAGCCGATGAACGTAAACTTCGGAATAATCGCTCCCCTTGATCACAGGGTGAAGGGCAAGAGAAACAAGAACGCCGCGATCAGCGAAAGATCACTTGGAATAATAGACGAGCTCGCGCAAAAGATTTAAAGTGGGAAAGGATGAACACCGTTGAAAATCGTAATTGACGCAATGGGCGGAGATAACGCGCCTCTCGAGATCGTGAAGGGGGCGCTTGAGGCGCACGAGGAATTCGGCGCAAATATCGTCCTCGTCGGAAAAGGCGAGGATATTCTGAGATCTATGAGCGAGCTTGGATACAGCGACCTTCCGTCAGGCGTAGAAATAGCAAACGCTTCCGAGGTCGTGCTTATGGATGACGATCCCGCAACGGTAACGCGTGAGAAATCCGATTCGTCTATGACGGTCGCCCTCAAGCTGTTGAAGGACGGCAGCGCCGATGCGATGATATCCGCCGGATCTACCGGAGCCCTTCTTTCCGGCGCGACTCTCATCGTAAAGCGTATTAAGGGCATCAGAAGAGCGGTGCTCTCCGTTCTCCTCCCGAGCACGGGAAAGGGCTTTTTGATAATCGACTGCGGAGCGAATGCCGAATGCACTCCGGAGTATCTGATGCAGTTTGCGTATATGGGAAACTATTATATGAAGGGCATCCTTGGAACGGAAAACCCAAGGGTCGGCCTTCTCAATATCGGCACCGAGGAGGGCAAGGGGACAAGCCTTCAGGTGGAGACCTATAAGCTTCTTCAGGAAGCAAACGCAAGCGGAGCGCTCAACTTCGTGGGCAACGTTGAGGCGAGAGCCGCTTTCCACGACGTGTGCGACGTGCTCGTGGCCGACGGCTTTACCGGGAACGTGCTCCTAAAGGGTACCGAGGGCATCGGCCTTATGCTGAAGGGCGAGCTCAAAAACATCTTCTACAAGAGCGTATTTACAAAGCTTGCCGCTCTTGCGATAAAGCCCGGGCTTAAAAACCTTATGAAGAAGTTCGACGCTTCCGACGTGGGCGGAACTATGCTTCTCGGCATATCAAAGCCCGTTATAAAGGCTCACGGCTCGTCGAAGGCCAAGGATATAAAGGGCGCAGTCCGCCAGGCGATGCTCGCCGTGGAGTCCGGCGTTTGCGAAATGATAGAAAAGAACGTTCAGCATATGAAGCTTCCGGAGAAGACAAATGATTAAAATTGAAGAAAAGCTGGGATACGCTTTTAAAAACAGAGCGCTTTTGACTATGGCGCTCACGCACAGCTCTTACGCGAACGAGAACAGGAGCAAGGGCTCGTGCAACGAGAGACTTGAGTTTCTGGGCGACTCCATACTCGGCTTCGTCGTCGCGGAATACCTGTATAAAAACTACCCTGAGCTTCCCGAGGGACGGATGACGAAGCTGAGGGCGGATATGGTATGCGAAAAAAGCCTTGCGGTCACGGCAAACAGGCTCGGTCTCGGCGCTTCTCTTTTGCTCGGCAGAGGAGAGGAGAAGGGCGGAGGCAGAGAGCGCGACTCTATCCTTGCCGACGCGGTGGAGGCTCTGCTCGCGGCGCTATACCTTGACAGCGGACTCAGTGAGCCGAAAAGGATAATTTACGACTATATCATCGCTGATTTCAGCGCCGAGGATCACGCCTTTGCCGACTTTAAGACCCAGCTTCAGGAGCTTGTGCAAAAGGACGGGGGGCATACGCTCGGCTACGTTGAGATAGGCGAAACGGGGCCGGATCACGCGAAGGAGTTTACCGTTTCCGCTACCCTTGACGGCTTTGAGATAGCAAGGGGAGTCGGCAAAACAAAAAAGCAGGCGGAGCAGAATGCGGCCAGAGCCGCCCTCGAGAGCCGCAGATGAAGGCGAGAAGATCTATAATCCCGATTTTCGTGCCTCATCTCGGCTGCCCGCATATGTGCGTTTTCTGCAATCAGAACAGGATATCGGGAAACGAGAGACCTGCTACTGCCGAGGACGTTAAAAAAACCGTTGACGAGGCGCTGAAAATTCTCCCTCCGGATACGGAAAAGACGATAGCCTTTTACGGTGGCAGCTTTACCGCCATTCCGGCTGACGAGCAGGAAAGGCTTTTGTCTGCCGCGGCAGAATACGTTAAGGACGGGAGAATTGAGGGCATCCGCCTCAGTACGAGACCGGACGCTATCGACGATGAGGTCATCGCGAGACTAAAGCGCTTCGGCGTTCGGACGGTCGAATTAGGCGTCCAGTCGATGGACGATGAAGTCCTCAAAGCCTCTAACAGGGGCCACACGGCGGAGGACGCGGTCAGAGCCTCGGCTGCGCTGAAAGAAGCGGGATTTGAGCTTATCCTTCAAATGATGACCGGGCTTCCGGGCGACACACCGAAAAAATCAATTATGACGGCCCGAAAATTTGCAGCTATGAGGCCGGACGGGGTTAGAATTTACCCGACGGTCATAATAAAGGACACGGAGCTTTTTGACAAATGGAGAAGGGGAGAGTACGCAGAGCACAGCATAGACGACGCTGTCGAGCTCTCCGCCGACCTTCTGGATATATTTGAAGCGGCGGGCATACCGGTAATAAGGCTCGGACTCAATCCTACGGAGGACCTGTCGGGCGGCGATGCTGCCGGTGGAGCGTACCACCCCGCACTAAGGGAGCTCGCGGAGGCGAGGAGATATCTCAGGCTTGAAAGAAAGCTTTTAAGAGAAGAGGACGCGGGCGCAAGCGCCGTTTTCGCCGTTCCGCGCGGTAAGACGTCTCAGGCGGCGGGACAGCATAGAAGCAATATCGAAGCCCTTTTGGACGAGTATAAGCTCAAAAGCTTGAAGTTTATTGAAAGCGATATCGGGGAAAAAATCGCAAGGATAAAATAAACCCTTGCAATTAGCGTTATTTGCCGCTATAATAAACAAAGTTATAAAAAATAAACAGGAGGACAACAAATGAGACTGCCTTACCTTTTCCTGGAGGGAGAAGCAACTACCACAACCGGTACTGATCTGAACACTTCCTTCCCTTGGATAACGATCATTTACATCGTTGCGATAGTCGCCGTTATGTATTTCCTTATGATCCGCCCGGAGCGCAAGCGCCGCAAGGAGGCCGAGAAGCTCAGAAACAGCATTGCCGTCGGCGATACCGTTACCACCATCGGCGGAATAGTCGGCAAGGTCGTTGAGATGAAGGATGACTTCGTCACCATCGAGACGAGCGAGGACAGAGTCCGCGTTGAGTTTGCCAAATGGGGCATCTCCACGGTAGGGAAGAAGACCGAAGAGGATCAGAAATAACGAAACGGGTAATATAACAGCCTCCCGAGGAATAATCTATGGTAAGATTGTTCCTCGGGAGGTTTTTCTATGCGAAGAGAGTCTATAAAGAATAAAGGCGGAGATTTTATCGGAACGGTGGTCGTTTTCGGCATTGTGACGATAATTACCGCAGTGGTGATTACAGCGGTGATAAGCGCGCTCGTCACGAATGGAAAAATGAGCGAAGATAGGGCGGAAACCCTGATACCAATTGCCGCTCTTATAGGCGGGATAGCCGGAGGAATAGGTGGCAGGCTCAAATTAAAGGGCGAAAAACTTAAACTTACGATGCTTATCGCACTTACGGCTGCGATTATTAAAACAGTAATCTCATTTTTGTTGCCCGAGGGCAGGGGAGACCCGAGCGGATATCTCAGCCTTGCTGCGATAATAGCGGGCGGAGCGATAGCAGGGCTCATCCCTGTGGGTCAGGCAAAAAGACGGCGCAAACGATAACAGACTGTATAATTGACAAACCGGTATACAAAGCGTAATCAAATCGACGAGTTTACATAAATGATTTACGATAACCTACATCTTGTGAAGCGCATCAAAAATCAATCAAAATATAGTCATAAACCCTTGGTTTTACAGGGCTGAACGCTGTACTGCCAAATGCTGTTTACATAATGATGTTTACATAAAATTCAGGCATAATTCACAAAAATGAAAAACTTCGGTCAAAACTGTTGATTATTCTTTGATATTGTACTATTATTCATTTTGCGCTTCTTTGTGAATATTCAAATTTTTCCTCCAATAGTATTATCCTGGGGTGAGGACATTGGAGCATGCGAAAACATTCAAGGTCGGCGCATTTAAGATTTTATCTTTTCTAATTGTCAGCTCGTTTTTTATTTTGGGCGCTGCTTTCGGGTATTCTTTTTCTTCCGTTTCATTAAGCGATATTTCGTTTATGTCTGATTATTCGCTTGCGTCGTCTCTTTTAAACGTGCTGCTGTTTCCCGTTTTTTCGTTCGTTATCGGTTACTTTGTTTTCGGTTTTGCTATTTTGCCGCTTTCTTCTTTTGCCTATGGCTTTTTAATCTCGTTTTCCTCCGGCGTCTTGCTGAGGGCGGGTGAGTTTCGCAGATATTATCTTTGCTGCGGGTCAAGGCTTGTTTCTGCGGCTGTTTTTATTCTTATCGCATCGTTTTCTTTCAGAAGCTCCCTTTCGCTTTTTCTGGCGTCTGTAAACAGGGGAGCCGTGATCCCGTTTTCGAGAAAGAAGCTGTTTCTTTTTTTGCTTGCCTGCGCCGCTGTATGTGCGGCTGCCGCGCTCGAATTCTGGGTTTCTTTGATCATTTGATTTAAAAGGAGGTGAAGGACTTGGTCAAGGCTGACGTTATCAGCGCCTATGAGGCGTTTTTAAAAAATCAAAAGGGAGCCTCGGCTAACACCCTCGCCTCATATATGCGCGATATCCGGCAGTTTTCTTCTTATCTTAACGAGACCGGTACTGACATCCTCTCGGTGACAAAATCCGATCTTGACGGTTATTCAGCCCATCTCAAGGAGCTTGGGAAGTCCGCCGCGACCATTTGCCGCACCGCCGCAACTCTGCGCTCGTTTTACAGCTACGCTGCCTCTGAAAAGCTAATCGGGAAAGATCCGACTTCCGGCTTTGAGGTTGAAAAGGCCGTTAAAAAGCTGCCATCAATCCTTACGGGTAAAGAAGTCGAGCTCCTTCTCAAGCAGCCCGAGCTCAGCGATATGAAAGGCTACAGGGACAGGGCGATGCTCGAGCTTTTGTACGCTACAGGTATGAGGGTAACCGAGCTTATCTCTCTCAACGTGGACGACGTCCGCATCTCAACCGGGATGATCCGCTGCGCCACGGGAGAGAAGGAGAGATTTATCCCGATGTATCCCGCCGCTGTAAAAGCCCTGACAGATTATCTTGAGCTTGTGCGCGGCAATATGGTAGCATCCTCTGAGGAAAAAGCACTTTTCGTCAACGTAAACGGGAGCAGGATCTCGCGTCAGGGCTTTTGGAAGGTGCTCAAGCAGTACCAGGAGAAGGCCGGAATTGAGAAGGACATTACACCGCACACCCTTCGCCACTCTTTTGCCGCTCACCTTTTGGAGAACGGAGCCGATCTTAAGAGCATCCAGGAAATGATGGGTCACGCTGACATCTCCTCAACTCAGCTCTATACAAAGGTCGTCGCCGGACAGCTCAAGGACGTGTACAATAAGGCTCACCCGAGAGCCTGAGCTATTTAATTAACAGAAATAAGAATAAATTACTACATACAGTGCAGGGCGGCGTCTCTTTTTGGCGCCGCCTTGCATCTTGTAAATAAGGAGTCTATTCCTGTGGAAACTTATCAAAACGCAATTGAATATATCCATTCCTTCGGGCACGGGCAGTATATAAAGCGCCCGCTTTCGAGAACGCGGGAGCTTTTAGAAGAGCTCGGCTCGCCTGACAGAAGCCTGAAATTTATCCACGTCGCCGGTACTAACGGCAAGGGCTCCGTATGCGCTATGCTTGAATCTGTTCTTAGATGCGCCGGGTACAAAACGGGTATGTTCACGTCCCCGTTTATCACGAGATTCAACGAGAGGATAAGGGTGAACGGGGAGGATATTCCCGATGAAGACCTCGCCGCTCTCATCGCTGAGCTAAGGCCCGTTATCGACCGCCTTGAGGATAAGCCGACTGAGTTTGAGCTTGTGACCGTACTGGGACTTCTGTACTTTTACCGCAGGGGCTGCGATATCGTCGTCCTCGAGGCGGGTATGGGCGGCAGATTCGATTTTACGAACGTTATCGACTCTCCCGAGGTTTCGGTGATAACCTCGATCGGCTTAGAACACGTTAAGAATCTTGGCCCGACTCTTTCGGATATTGCGCGGCATAAGGCCGGGATAATAAAAAAAGGCTGCGGAGTGGTTTTCTCCGGAGCCGGAAGCGAGGCAGAAAAGGTCATTCTTGAGGAGTCGGACGCAAACGGGGCTGAAGCTATTAAGGTCAGACCGGAGGAGATATCGCCGCTTTCCTCCGGAATAGAGGGCTCAACCTTTTCATTCGGACGATTCAAGAGCGTCTTTATTCCGCTTGCAGGAGCGTTTCAGCTTCAAAACGCCGCAGTTGCTATCACGACCTGCAAGCTTTTGAAAAGAAGAGGCTGGGAGATATCGGATAGCGCCGTGCTGGAAGGGCTTAAGACGGTCAAATGGAAAGGAAGACTTGAAAAGCTTAGGGATAAGCCGCTGTTAATCCTTGACGGGGCGCATAATCCGCCGGCGGCGGCAGCGTTCGCGCACAGCCTGAAGCCTATCCTCGGCGAAAGAAAAGCCGCCGTAATAATCGGCGTAATGGAGGATAAGGACGTAGGCGGGATAATCGACAAGCTTAGACCAATCGCCTCATCTTTTATCTGCGTTCCTGTGAACAGCCCGAGAGCTATGGCACCCGAGAAGCTCTCTGCGCTTATAGGCGATGCCGCCTGCCCGGTAAGCTCGATTGAAGAGGGAGTGCGTCTTGCTCTAAGTGAGGCGGGGGAGAGCGGCGCCGTCTGCGCCCTGGGCTCTCTCTATTTAAGCGAGGACGTGCGAAAAGCGGTTGAAAACATATAAAAAGGAGCTCCCGTCAAAAACGGCGGGAGCTCTTCATCTTTATTCCGCAACGTGGACGTGATTATTGATGTGATCCATACAGTAGCAGTGATAGCCCGAACAGCGCGAGCAGTATCTGAATTCCAAATCCGGATATTCCGCGTCTGTCCTTCCGCAGACCTCGCACTTATGACGGTAGCCCTTTTGACGCTCAAAGTTTTCGCTTCTTGCGACCTTCGCTCTGAACTCCGTCCTCGTATTTGCCCGCTTTGCCGTGCCTTTGAGCCTGTCACTCAGTACGTAACCGAAAAACAGGAAGTAATTAAGGATCGGTATCAGGGGCAGGAAGGGGAGAATGGGGAAGGTCACTACAGTCGCGTAAACGAAATACAGCGCGTCGATAAGAGCGAGCCACTTCATCTTTATCGGAATGAAGAAGAATATCAGCACCTGCATATCGGGCAACAGAGTGGCAAGGGCGAAAAAGAGGGCAAAATTGATATAAGAAACGTTAAGATATATAGACGGGATCCCGAGTGCGTAAAGAACAAAGCCGTAAACCAGCGTAAAGAAGACGCCAGAGAGATAATAGACCGTGAACTTACCCGTACCGAGCCTCGATTCGATGACCCGCGCGATGAAAAAATAGAAATACATAGAGATCGCAAGCCAAAAGATATCCTTGACCGAAGTATACATCGGAATAAAAACAAAGCTCAAAAGGCGCCATACCTGCCCCCGGAAAATTAGCCATGGATTAAAAACAAGATAACTGTACAGCGTATTCGTTGTATCCATGATGCCGATAAGATAGACAAGCGCCTGACCGATAATAACGTAGAGCATCAGGTTTCTTATCCCAAATCGCGGGTGCTTATATAAAAATCGGGTCAAGGCCCTGTCAAATGACCTCAAAAGTATCGCCTCCGAATCAGTTTAATCTATATTATAATACATCTATAACAAAAATGTCTATTACGAAAGTGTAAATTGACAGATCGAAGCAAAATTTTCAAAAAATGAAAAATATGCTTTTAGTTTTCGACGAAATGTGATACAATGTATTAGATTATGTAAAAGTATACCCGGAGGTTTCTAATGACAAACAAAATATTTACATCTGAATCGGTTACAGAGGGCCATCCCGACAAGGTTTGCGACCAGATCTCGGATGCCGTTCTTGATAATATTCTTTCGCTTGACAAAACCGCTCACGTCGCCTGCGAGACCATCTGCACAACGGGAATGGTGCTCGTTATGGGCGAGATAAGCACGGAATGCTACGTTGATATTCCGGCAATCGCCCGCGAGACGATAAAGGAGATCGGCTACGACAGGCCGGAGTATGGGTTCGACGGGAACTCCTGCTCGGTTCTTACCGCTATCGACGAGCAGAGCCCTGATATTGCGATGGGCGTAAATTCCGCTTTTGATGACGCTGAAGAGATTGGCGCCGGAGATCAGGGAATGATGTTTGGCTTTGCCTGCGACGAGACCCCGGAGCTTATGCCCGCGCCGATCTCAATGGCTCACGCGCTCTCAAGAAGGCTCGCGAGCGTTAGAAAGTCCGGAGAGCTCGGCTTTCTCCGACCTGACGGGAAAAGCCAGGTGACCGTCAGATACGGGGAGACGGGCGAGGTTGAGTCCGTTCCCGCTATCGTAGTATCAACCCAGCATTCTCCCGACGTTTCGATCTCAGCCCTGAGAGAGGCCGTTATCGAGACCGTTATAAAGCCCGTTATCCCCGAAAAGCTTATTACCCGCGATACGAAGTTTTTCGTTAATCCGACAGGGCGCTTCGTCGTCGGCGGGCCGGTGGGCGATTCCGGACTCACCGGAAGAAAGATCATCGTCGATACTTACGGAGGAATGGCGTCGCACGGAGGAGGCTGCTTCTCCGGCAAGGACCCCACAAAGGTCGACAGAAGCGCGGCGTATATGGCGCGATATATCGCAAAAAACCTCGTCGCCGCCGGACTCGCTAAGCGCTGCCAGATCGAGATAGCCTATGCGATCGGCGTCGCGAGACCTGTTTCCGTGCTCGTTGACACATTCGGCACCGGAGCTCTTCCCGATGAGGCTCTTGCAGAGATCGTGACGAGCCGCTTTGATATGAGACCAGCGAGCATAATAAGAAAGCTCGACCTTTTAAGGCCGATATATAAGAAGACTGCCGCATATGGTCACTTCGGAAGAACGGACGTAGATCTTCCGTGGGAGCGCCTTGATATGAAGGAAACGCTGAGAGGATACTTAAATTGAGGAACGAGAAAGATTCTAATAAGACGTTTGCCCCGCCCGAGGGTTATATCGAGGGCAGAAACGCCGTGACCGAGGCACTGAGAGCCGGAAGACCTATCGACAAGCTTTTCGTTGCAAAGGGTGACGCGGACGCTGGCCTTTCCCGCATTGCGGCTATGGCAAAGAGCGCCGGGATACCTGTTGTCGATATCGACAGGCGCAAGCTCGATACGATGAGCGTAACCGGTGCGCACCAGGGCGTTATAGCTGCCTGCGCGGTTAAGGAATACGTCTCCGTTGCCGAAATTCTGAATATTGCAAAAGAGAAGGGCGAGGATCCGTTTATAATAATCTGCGATGAGATATCAGATCCTCATAACCTTGGCGCGATAGTCAGAACGGCGGAGGCCGCCGGAGTTCACGGCATCATCATTCCGAAGAGGAGAAGCGCGGGAGCTACCGCGACCGTAGCAAAGACGAGCGCGGGGGCTGTTGAGTATATGCCCATCGCGAGAGTGCCGAACATCGTTTCCGCCATAGAAGAGCTGAAAAAAGCGGGAGTTTGGATCTACGGTACCGCGGCTGACGGGGCAAGCGGGCTCTGGAGCACTGACCTCAAAGGTCCGATAGCTCTTGTGATAGGCTCCGAGGGCGACGGAATGAGCCGCCTTGTTTCAGAAAACTGCGATTTCAAGCTTTCTATTCCAATGGCGGGAAAAATATCATCGCTGAACGCTTCGTGCTCTGCGGCGATAGTGATATATGAAGCCGTCCGCCAAAGAAATCAGGATAATAAGAGGTGAAGTCAAAATGCCGAAAGATAAGAATAACGATCAATTCAGCATAGAAGACATTCTGAACGATAATTACGATTCCACTGAAACCTTTTCGCTGGAATCGATACTTTCAGAGTACAAGGGCAGCGCCTTTATCCAGGGTGAGAAGAAGACCCCGTCTCACGAGCTCGATGATAAGGTGAACGAGATACTCAGAAGCTCCGGAGTCCCCACGGCGGAGGACAGAAAAAAGGCTTCTGAGCCAAAGCCTCAGCCCAAGCCGGCGGAGGCTGATAATGTGATCGACTTCACTCCCGCGCCTAATAGACCCGAGCCAGAGATCAAGGTATACGAGCCGAAGGCAAAGACTGAGCCACGCCCTCAGCCTCAGCCTATCAATAAGCAGGCTGAATCCGCCGAGAGCTCGGACTATCGCCACTATTCCGAGGACGATGACAGGTATTTTGAATCAAAGGAGTTCCAGAAAAAGGTCTCCGAGGAGCTTTACAAGGACGACTTCGATTTCCCTGAGATAAACCCGGATAAGCCTGAAGACTCTGATTACGAGGAAGAGGACGAGGAGAGACCCTCGCTGTTTTCGAGGCTGTTCTCCCGTTTCCGCAGGGATGACGATGGGGAAGAGCCTGAGGACGAGGATGAGGAAGAAGAGCCTGAGGAGCCTGAGCCCGATCTTGCTGAAGAGATGAAAAGGCTTGCGGCTCCGGTGCCAATGCTTACGATACGCTCGTATATCGCTGCGGTGATTGTGATAGTTATGGCTATTTTCACCTTCCTTTTCGAGGCGCAGAGCCCGCTGCCGTTCGGTATCGGCTTTAAGCAGCTTTCAGCCGTCGGAGTGCTGATGATCCTGCAGCTTATCGTTATGGCGCTCGGCATCGACGTTCTTATCTCCGGAATCACCGATCTTATCCATGCCGAGCCGGGAACGGATTCGCTCGTTTTTCTCTCCTGCCTGTTTACGCTTCTTGACGGCATCGTTATCCTCTTTAAGAGAGAGGTAAGCTACGGTCTCAGCTTTTCCCTTGTTTCAGCGGCGTCGGTTTTCTTCGCTATGCGCGGGAAGCGGACTCATCTTTTAGCTTATATCTTCTCGCTTAAAATGACAAAGGCGTCATCAAACCCCTTTGGAGTTGTTGGCGTTGAGGATAATTCCGATCCTGTCAGAAGGATCCTGAAGAAGATCCACGGCGGCACTGACGGCTTTTACAGAAAGCTCGTGGCGAAGGACGCGAACGAGTCGCTCTACGCTATCGCTGTTCCGATCCTTGTAGTCGTATCCTTCCTTTTTGCCATTCTTGCCTCGGTCGGTCAGGGGCGGGGAGAGGAGTTTACTCACACCTTCTCAATAATGGCGGCTGTATGCGCCGCTTTCCCGGCAGCGTCCGCTTTCGCGCTTCCGTTCAGCTACGCTGCGTCCATCCTTCGCAAGTCTGGCAGTGCGCTTGCCGGATGGGGCGGAGTCTGCGAGCTTTACGACTCTGACGGGGCGCTGATAACCGACGACGACGTTTTCCCCGTCGGCAGCATCTCGCTAAGCGGAATAAAGTTCTTCGAGGGCGTCAATAACCAGAAGGCCGTCGTGTACGGCGCAAGTCTGCTTGCCGCTTCCGAGACCGGCCTTTCAAGAGTATTTTCCGAGCTTTTGCGCAGCCAGGGGCTCACGAGGCGCAACGTCTCCCAGTTCGAGCCCTACGAGGGCGGCGGGATCGGCGGCGTTATAGAGGGCGAGCGCGTCCTTGCAGGTACCGGAGCTTTTATGAACCTTATGGGCATCAGGGTCCCCGAGAAGGTCAATACCAATAACGCGATATTTATCGC
>ONGN01000094.1 GCA_900317385.1 uncultured Eubacteriales bacterium | reverse complement strand
AGCAATCTTCCGGGGACTCGGGCCTATTTTCAAGGGTGAGCTCGGTAAGCCTTATCTGTCTCTCGCTCTCCTCCGGGCTCCAGCCGCCCTTGCCGAAGATCGCTTCGAGCTCGCTTTCGCTCCTGTTCGTCCATGCGAGAACGTTTTGCACGCTCTCGCGCAAAAGCCCCTTGAACGTGCTGCCCTTTAGATAGGGATAACCTCTTGCGTCGGTACATACGCCGATATCCTCCCCGCCGGGAACGGAGAAGCCGGAGCCGAATATTGCTTCGCGCAAAAGCTCGAGCCTTATTTTTCTCGTGACTCTCTCGGTCATTTTTCATCGCCTCCGATCAGCTCAAAGTGGTCTGACGTCTCAAGCGCGTCAAATAAAACGCAGCGATCTTTATCTTCTCCGCTGAACCTGCGGAATGCAACGCGCTCGTCCATTCCCTTGCCGGAGAGGGCTTTTGCAAATTCAGCGAACCTGCTCTCCTCACTGATATACTTCGCGTCAAATGTCCTCCCGAGCACCTCTTTGGTTTCCGTATTTTTCAGATAAAACTCCGTTTCCACCTCGCCCTGCTTCAGCGCCGTTCGCATCCCTTTGAGCTTGCTTCTCGCGACCGCGCCTGACCCATTGGCAAATATCCGGCTCAACTCGCGGAAATAGCCGTAGGTCCTCTCATCCGGCGCCTTCGTTCCTTGCGGCGCAACGACGGCTACGGGTCTCAGCTCAAGTCTGTTCCCGTCGTCCGTTTCATAGTCCTCGCGAATTACTCCAAGCCCGTCCTTTAACTGGCCAAACTCTATATGCCAGTCGAGGGCGGAGACTGAGCCGTCGTCGCGGAGCGAGACGCCGAACCTCTTCGCGCTGGAACAGAGCTCCTCGGAAAGCTCGTAAGCTCGGTGGAAGGGATACTTAGTGTGTACTATCGCGACTCCCCCGCAGGCGGCATAGAGCTCCCCGTCCACCTCGTTTTTCGTTTCCGCGAGCTTTTCAAGGAAGATCCTTGCCGTCTCAAGTCCGTATTTGCCGCTCGTAACGTACAAAACATCGTCGCCCGCGATTATTATCGGGCGGATCGGCAGCAGCTTTTTCGAGGAACCGGATAGCTCGTCGCTGAGCTGCTCGGCAAGCTTCCCGGCGGCATAGCTGAACGCATTTTCAAAATCCTTCTGTATCCCGTCGCTGAATTGCTTAAGGCTTTCCCGGCACGCTTCCCAGTCTCCCGGGCTTTTGTGCTTTTCGTATATGCCGTTTACGCGGGCGCCCATCGAGTTGCCGTCGATATGGACGACTGCGATGAAATTATCGTCGCCGGCAACCTTTTCAAATTCAGCCGGATATTCATATCCGTCGGGGGGCTCTACGCCTCCCGGTATTTTTTTATCGCCCGACCCTTCTCCGCCGATCCTGACCGGACTTTTCGTTTCGACTCCGAGGCGTTCAACCCCGAGACTGCTGCGACGAAATGCCGATTTACGCAGCGCTTTTTTCTCCTCAAGCGAGGAGGTCAGCATGTGCAGGTTCTTACCCGGGGTTTCGCTTTCGCGGTAGTCGCATATCTTCGCGTAGAGCTCCATGCCGTCGAAATCGCGCATCGCCTCTTCGGTTATCCTTTCGGCGAAGGTTTTTGCGCTCTCCTTAGTTTCAAACTGAAGAACGGTATGCCCGCCGCCGGAGTAGACGAGATTTTTTTCGTCGGAGTAAAGCTCCGACGCTTTTTTTATAAAGTACGCCGGACTCGTGACGTAGGCTATCTCCTGCGACCTTCTCGCGTTATCTTTGAGCCTGTTTGACGAAAAAATATAGTCCTGTTTTCGGGACACTTCCAATATGAGCAAGGCTTTCATCTCACCAATTCCTCCTGACTTACGCCGCGAACGGCGATTATTCGACAATGTACATAATGATTATACAGCAAAGCAGCTTATATTTCAACATATTCAACAACGTTTCAACTAAAATTCGAAAAAACTTTCCCTAATCCCTTAATTTCGCCCGCGCCGAACCGATAAGTAAGTGTAAGGGAAAAATAAGAAAAAAAGGAGAAAAATAATATGAAAAAAACAACGATAAAAACCGTAATAGCCCTGATAGTGCTTTTTGTAACGGTAATAGCGGCGGCAGTCCCGGCGTACGCCGCGGACGACTATCCCGCCAATCTTAAAAACGCGAGGAAGGACGCTCTCGTAGACCCGTGGAGGTTTTATAACCGCGAGTGCACCTCGTTCGTAGCGTGGTGCCTCAACTCCCGCAACGGCGTAGAGTTCGACAACTGGTACAAGGGCGTCAAGTGGGGCAACGCGAGCCACTGGAGGGCCGCGGCTCAGAGCGTCGGCATACCGGTGGACACGAAGCCCGCGGTAGGCGCCGTCGCCTGGCTTTCCGGCCACGTCGCCTGGGTCGCCGCCGTTGAGGGCGACAACGTGACTGTCGAGGAGTACAACCGCACGTATAAGGACGGTAAGTACAACTGCCGGACCGTACCCTCCTCGACGTTCACGGCGTACATACATATAAAAGACCTCGCCGCTCCCGCCAACGCGAAGGTCTCAACGGATAAAGACAGCTACACCCTCAGAGCGCCCGTAACGGTCACCGCCTCGGGAGACGGTATGCGCTTTTTTACCGTTCGCGTAGTTAAAAACGGGAAAACCGTCCTCACGAACTACGACGAGAACGAATCCCCGCTCAGCTTTACCCCGACGGAAGCCGGAACCTATAAGGTATACTGTTCCGTCTGCGCTTCGTGGAAGCTTTACGAGACCGTAACGTGTACCTTCACGGTCGATGACCCGGTACCCGTACACTTTGTCAGAGCAGCCGCGTACGACGGCCGGTTTACGGACGTGGGCTCTGACAGGTGGTACGCTGAGAGCGTGGCGGATGCATATGAGTTTGGACTCATGAAAGGCACGTCGCCGACCCGGTTCTCACCCGACGGGAGCGTTACCCTTGCCGAGGCCATAACCGTCGCCGCCCGCATACACAGCATATACAAGACGGGTACGCAAAACTTCGCACAGAGCGGCAGGTGGTACGAGGTGTACCTCGACTACGCATACGAGAACGGCATCATCGACAGTGAAGTTTACAGCGGCAGCGTAACCCGGAAGGCGACGCGGGCACAGTGCGCCGAGATCTTCGCAAAGGCCCTGCCCGACCCGGCGCTCTACCCGATCAAGGACGTGCCGGACGGGTCGATACCGGACGTGCCGATGGACGATGACTTCGCTCCCGCCGTGTATAAGCTCTACAGAGCCGGAGTCCTCCGCGGAAGCGATTCCAACGGCAGCTTCAAGCCGAACGAAAACATAACGAGAGCCGAATTCGCGGCCATCGTTTCCCGTATGGCAGAGAGCGACAAGAGGATATGAAAAGCTTAGCTGTTTTTGCAAAAATATAAAAGAAGACGAGTTTTATACAGTTTTTGAAAAAAACAAGGCAGGCTTTGAGGTATAATTGCACTCTTCTGAAAAAATAACACTTTTACAACCTATAATATGGAGGAATTTCAATGAAAAAAATAATAAGTCTTATGCTCGTTATCGTTCTGCTGCTGTCCGCCGTTCCCTGCGCAAGCGCGCAGTCCGGCCCGTTTTCCGACGTTCCGGAAAGCCACTGGGCTTACGCAAGCATCGTCCGCGCATACGAGGAGGGCGCGGTAAAGGGCGTCGGCAGCGGGAAATTCGCGCCGAACAGGAACATCACCTTGGCGGAGCTCACCGCCATTATTATCCGCATCATGTACCCCGAGGAAGTAAAAACCGCAGAGACGCAGATCGTTAAGGGCAGCGATCTCACCGGTTCGGAGTGGTACGCGAAATACTATTACATAGCTTACCGCCACGGTATCATCGACGAATATACGATGAAGAACAGCTATATGCCGCTCTCGAGAGATATGAATACGTCCGTAAACAGATACACGATGGCAAAGCTTTTAAGAAACGCCGTCTGTGTGCTCGGGCTCAATCCGGGCCAATACGGGACCTTTGAATCCATCCCGGATTATTCGCAGATCACCGCGGCCTCTTATCGTGACGCCGTCGGGACGATGTACGGCACCGGGATAATGAAGGGAGTCGACAAGGCGGGGACGTTTAACGGCGAAGCGTTCGTGACGAGGGCGCAGGCGGCGACTATCTACTGCCGCTTCTCCGATTACGGGAAGGACGAGCTTGAGAGCCGTCACTTCGACCTTATCTACAGCTACCCCTCTCCGGCGGGAAAGCTCTGGGAGGGAGAAAAGTGCGGAGTGCGCGCCGTGGTGATCGAGGACCCGGAGAAGCTCGAGGGAGCGCTTACCGCGGCTAAAGGCGATTATACCCGGGAGCTTATGATCTTCACGCATTCCGCCGCCGTGATGGAAGCGATAGGCAAGCTCAACCCATACACCCCGTTTGGATCAGAATTAAGAAAGTTGCGCTCTGGGCTTTATCTCAACTGGGATATAAAGACCGACTCTTTTAACACACTCGGGAGGGACTACTACGACGTCTATATCAAGTTCAACTACGACAATTATGTAAACTTTTACCTGTACCGCGCAGGCAAGCTGAGCGAGCTTCCGGCCTATGAAATGCAAATATGGGACAGTCAGGGGAAGCCCTGTACGAAGTACGGCACCTTCGAGCATCTTCTGAAGGCGGTAAAGGAGGTCGAAAAGAAGTACGGGGTAAGCATGAAGTCTTCAGACTACGATAAGGTCAAGGCGATCTACGATTACATCACGTCGAACTTCTCCTATGACCATACTTTGAGCAGCCTTATAGATTCACCTTCAGGCGAGCCCCATACTTATGAGACCGAGCGCTCAGATGAGCCCTGCCAAATCAACCTTCCGCTGCAAACCGGCAAGGGCATCTGCAATCACTTTGCCCGCCTCTTTCAAGCCATGTGCCTGGGCTTCGACGTGGACGCCTACTACGTACAGGGTTACGCGAGGGGGTATCACGCGTGGAACATAGTAAAGATCGACGGAAAATGGGACCAGGGCGACGCGACGTGGGATCTCGGCGCCTCCCCGAAAAACTACAAGTATGTGCTCAAGGCGACGCGTCCAAAACACACGCTGTACTC
>ONGN01000058.1 GCA_900317385.1 uncultured Eubacteriales bacterium | reverse complement strand
GACGAGCTTCTTATATTCCTTTGCAAGCTCTTTCAGATATAGATCAACGTTGTCCTTTTTGAACACGGTCGAACTGTCAGTTGACATTTCTTACCTCGCTTTCCACGATGTTGAATCGCATAAACTCCGGGATTGCAGACTGTAATGCCCGCGTCATAATACCGCTCTCTCCCGATACCTCCGCCGCTGCGAGAACGCTTGAAGGATACACGACGTTCCGCAGCTTTACATTTCGCATCTCCCGGTAGGAATCGCAGAGCGGAAAGCCGTTTATACGGCTGATATAGTCCACCATAGCAAGAAGATACAGGCATTCCGGGTACCAGCCTCTGTTATAGTATTCGCTGATCTCGTCGCTTTCGATGGCATCAATCAGAAAGTCAACGTCACCGAGCTCCTTAAGCCTGTGGCATACGTTGCTTTTAAAAAGTTCGAACGACGGCCGAGGCTCAACGTAAGGCGCCAGCAATTCCTCCATCGCTACGCCAAGCTCCCTTGAGAGCTTATACACTGTTTCGGCGCTGCATTTTTCAAGGCGGGCTTTGCCGCTTAAAATATCGTTCAGCGTCATATACGGAATGCCGCTTTGCTTTGCTAACCGATATTTGGATATTTGCTTTTCTTGAATTATTGAACTGATATCCATATTGCTCACCTGCCCGAGGTTATTATAACGGTTAACCGTGATAAAGTCAAGCGCGGCTTTGCAAAAAAATCCCCCTCTCCTAATGGAGAAGGGGATCGGTTCAATTAGCGGTTTACTGAATTACTCAGCGTGGTCAACGGAGTACATGTGCTCGATGAGCTCCACGACCTTGTTGGAATAACCCCACTCGTTGTCGTACCAGGAAACTACCTTAACGAAAGTATCGGTAAGGTAAACGCCGGCGTTGGCGTCGAAGATGGAGGTACGGGCATCGCCGAGGAAGTCGGAGGAAACGACAGCGTCCTCAGTGTAGCCGAGGATACCCTTGAGCTCGCCCTCAGAGGCGGCCTTCATGGCGGCGCAGATGTCAGCCTTGGTGGCCGGCTTCTCGAGGTTGACGGTGAGGTCAACTACGGAGACGTCGAGGGTGGGAACGCGCATGGAGATGCCGGTGAGCTTGCCGTTGAGCTCGGGGATGACCTTGCCGACAGCCTTGGCAGCGCCGGTGGTGGAGGGGATGATGTTGCCGGCAGCAGCACGACCGCCGCGCCAATCCTTAGCGGAGACGCCGTCAACGGTCTTCTGGGTGGCGGTGGTGGAGTGAACGGTGGTCATAAGGCCTTCCTTAATGCCGAAGCTGTCGTTAAGGACCTTGGCAATAGGAGCGAGGCAGTTGGTGGTGCAGGAAGCGTTGGATACGAAATCCATATCCTTGGTGTACTTGTTCTGGTTGACGCCGACGACGAACATCGGGGTGTCATCCTTCGCGGGGGCGGACATGATGACCTTCTTCGCGCCCGCAGTGAGGTGGCCCTGAGCCTTCTCCTTGGTGAGGAAGAGGCCGGTGGACTCTACGATATACTCCGCGCCGATCTTGCCCCAAGGCAGGTTCTCCTTCTCGCGCTCGCAGAAAACAGCGATCTCACGGCCGTTTACGATGATGGAATGATCGGTGTAGTCAACGGTGCCGTTGAACTTGCCCTGCATGGTGTCATACTTGAGCATGTAAGCCATGTAATCGGGGGTGATAAGGTCATTGATGCCGACGACTTCGACGTTCTCGTGATCAAGGCTGGCGCGGAAAACGAGCCTTCCGATGCGGCCGAAGCCGTTGATGCCAATTTTGATGTTTGCCATTTTTTAGCCCTCCATTATAATAATATAAATGTGTTTGCAGCTGCGCATATTAAGCGCCCTTCTGATTATGGATTATAGCGCATTTTATCGGAAAAATAAAGTGCTTTTTATGAATTTTTTCTGATTTTTGCCGCGGATAGAAAAAAACGTTGAAATATGAAGTACAATTTGGTATCATATATATGATACTGATCCCTTTTGACCGATAAATGCCCGCTTTAAAGCATAAGATATCATACAAACCAAATCAGGGGGAGTGGCGAAAATGGCCTCAAGATCGTTTTCTTTCTTCGATCACCTGTCCGAGCCCGTAATAGTGGTCAAAAAGGACGGAGTGATATGCTACGAAAATCCCGCCGCAAAGGATTATTTCCGCGGCGATTGCGTCAATTTGCCGGTTAATAAGCTTTTCGACAGTGCGCTTCTGCGTCTCGGGATAAACGAGGGGGTCGGCACGGCGGAGATCGGCAGAGAGAGCTGCGCCGTTTCCGTTTCTCTTGTGAGCGGACTTAGAACGTTCATTCTGCACCCGGAGACGGTAGAGGCATACGGGGAAAGGCTCGGCATTGCCCGCGCTGCGGAGAAGGAGCTGCGCGCCGCTCTCGCGACCTCTGCGCTCGCTGAAGAGAGCATTAATAAAAGAGCGGCGCAGGTCGGGGATATTGCGCTTATCAGATATGCCGCATCACTCAGCCATGCCTGGCACAGTATGCTCAGGGTGGTGGAGCACATTTCAGCCTTCCTTGAGCCGGAGAACGGGACGCCGCCTTATCCGCCCGTATCCTTTGACATAAGGGAGCGATGCTGCGAGATAGCTTCCTCTGCCTCGTACCTCGCCGGGGAGAAGGGCGTTCTTATAAACGTAGAGGCGGAGACGGAGAGAATAACGTTTATCGGATACAGGGAGGAGATAGACCGCCTGGTTCTGAACCTGATATCCAACAGCCTTAAAAATACCGGCGAGGGCGGCAGAATTACGATTAATCTGAAAAAGGCGAAGAACACGCTGATAATGGAGGTCGCTGATACCGGCTGCGGGATAGCGCCGGAGAAGGCGGCAAGGCTGTTCCGCCCGATCGACACCCTGCGCGAACTGAGCTACGACGGAACCGGCCTTGGCGTCGGGCTCTATCTCGTTCACAGAGCCGCAAAGAAACACGGCGGCGGAGTTGCGGTCGAGAAGAGAGAGGGAGGAGGGACGAAGATCACCGTTCTCCTGAAGGATTTGAGGGAGGATTACACCCTCTCGTCCCCGGAGACGAGAGCCGGCTTAGAGCTCGATCTCGTCCTCACAGAGCTCGCCGACGTGCTGAGCGCAAAGGCCTATATATACGAAGCAGAATAATAAATCGGACGTCGCTTTAGTTAAGCGGCGTCCGGTTTTCGTTATTCGGTTACTTCCGGTTCGGAGAGCTTTTCAAGCTTTTCAGCCTCGCGCGCACGCTCAAGGGCCTCGGCGCGGATCTCGTCCATAACAGCCTCGGTCTTGGGGTCGGGGGCGGGGGCTTCGCCGGGCAGGAGACCCTGATGTTCGCAGAGGTAATTGAAGGTCTCGCCGTCCATGCTCTCGTGGACGAGGAGGTACTCGGCCGTGGCGATAAGGAGATCGCGGTGCTCTGAGAGAAGCTGCTCGCATTTTTCTGCGGCCTCGTCGAATATCCGTTTGACCTCTTCGTCGATTATCGCGGCGGTCTCCTCGGAGTAGCTCTTGGTCTGGCCGAAGTCGCGGCCGATGAAAACGCTGTGGCTCGAAGAATCAAAGGAAATCGGGCCGAGCCTGTCGCTCATTCCGTAAACGGTGACCATATTCCGCGCGATCGCCGTCGCCTGCTGGATATCCCCGGAAGCTCCGGTGGAGATATCGTCCATAAACATCTTCTCCGCCGTCCTGCCGCCGAGAGCCATTACGATCTGCTCGAACATACGGGTGCGGGAGTAGAAGTTGGTATCCTCGTCCGGGCGGAAGAGGGTGAAGCCGCCGGCGCCCTTTCGCGGAATGATAGTGATATAGTGGACGGGGTCGACGTTCTCAAGGAACTTGCCAGCTATCGCGTGACCGGCCTCGTGATACGCGGTCAGCCTGCGCTCCTTCTCGGAGACGACGTGGCTCTTTTTCTCCGGGCCCATCTCGACCTTCAAAATGGCTGAGTCGATCTCCTCCTGGGTAATATATGGCTTATTCCGCCTTGCGGCGAGAAGGGCGGCCTCGTTCATAAGGTTTTCAAGGTCGGCTCCCGTGAAGCCCGCCGTGCCCTGAGCGATGTTCTTTAAGTTGACGTCGTCGCCGAGGCTCTTGCCCCTTGAGTGTATTTTCAGTATTTCCTCGCGTCCCTTGACGTCGGGGACGCCGACGTAGATCTGCCTGTCGAAGCGGCCCGGGCGGAGAAGGGCGGAGTCGAGGATATCGGAGCGGTTAGTTGCCGCCATAACGATAACGCCCTCGTTATTGGAGAAGCCGTCCATCTCAACGAGGAGCTGGTTAAGCGTCTGCTCGCGCTCGTCGTGACCGCCGCCAAGCCCGCTTCCGCGCTGACGGCCGACGGCGTCGATCTCGTCGATAAAGATTATCGCGGGGGCAAGCTTCTTCGCCTGGTCGAAGAGGTCGCGAACGCGGCTCGCACCGACGCCGACGTAGAGCTCAACGAAGTCAGAGCCGGAGATCGAGAGGAACTGTACGTTCGCCTCGCCTGCGACGGCCTTTGCGAGCAGGGTCTTACCCGTGCCCGGAGGGCCTACGAGCAGAACGCCCTTGGGGATGCGCGCGCCGAGGCGGGAATACTTCTCCGGATCGCGCAAAAAGTCAACTATCTCTTCGAGCTCGGCCTTCTCCTCGTCTGCTCCCGCAACGTCAGCGAAGGTCTTTTTCTCCTTGCTGCTGCTTCCGAGCCTTGTGTTCGCCTTTCCGAAGCGGCCGACGCCGCCTATCCCGTCGCGCCCGCCGGTAGCGCCGCGCAGCATAAAGAACCAGAGCACGGCCATCACGGCAAGGATGATGATATAGGGGATGAGGCTCACGAGCCACGAGGTCGTGTTCGGCACGTAATCGAATTCCTCAAGCGTGCCTTTTTCAAGCTGCTCCTGGATAATATCGTTAAGATCGGTATAAAATGCGGAGAAGCTGTACAGCTTGTGCGTCGCTATATCGTGCCTGTTTATCGGCTCCCTGAGCTCCATATACACGGTATCGTCGCGCACCTCGAAGGAGGCGACGTTGCCCTGCGTAAACTGGCGGATCATCTCGGAGTAGGTTATCGGCTCGGAGTCGGTATTCCTTCCTGCGAGCAGGTAGACCGTAGCCACCAGGATGAGAAGGATAAAGATATAAAAGCCGATGTCCGGCCTGCGTCTGCGTCTTTCGTTGTTGTTATCGTTCAAGGGCTCACTTCCTTTTCGCTTCCGCCAAGGCGGGAGCTATTTCGTTTATTCGTATATCTCGGGCTTCAGAACGCCGATATAGGGGAGATTGCGGTAATTATCAGCGTAATCCAGCCCGTACCCAACGATGAAGGCGTCGGGGCAGAGGAAGCCGACGTAGTCGGCCTTGATATCGGCCTTACGGCGGCTCGGCTTATCGAGAAGGGTGCAGATGGATATGGAAGCCGGCTGCCTGTTCATAAGGTACCCCTTTAGATAGGAGAGGGTAACGCCGGAATCGAGGATATCCTCGATGATTATAACGTGCCTTCCCGCTATATCGTGGCTCAGGTCCTTGCGTATGCTGACGGCGCCCGTCGTGGTCGTTCCGTTGCCGTATGACGAGACGGCCATAAAATCTATATCGCAGTAGGTGTTCACCGCACGGACGAGGTCTGCCATAAACACGAAGGAGCCCTTGAGCACTCCGACCATCATCGGCTTTTTGTCCATATAGTCGCGGGTTATCTCCGCTCCGAGAGCCTTGACTCTCTCCCTGATCTCCTCTTCGGAGAAAAAGATCCGCTGAATATCATTTTCAATCATATCTGAGTCTCCTCGGTTATTTTATATCCTCAAATGAGATTTTTATTACTCTGTCGCCTTTTTGCGCCCGCGAGCGGACGTCCGTGCCTATCCCGCAAACCCCGAGAACGCCGGCGTCGTCGCATACGACGGGCACGGAAGAGCGGAGATGAGCGGGAATTTTTCGGTCAATAAAGAGCTTTTTAAGACTTTTTTGCCCTGATCCTGAGGAAAGTCGGATATAATCACCCGTTTTTCTGGGTCTAATGAGCATATTACCACAAACGCTTTCGCTTTTGAATACCAAATCCGTAAAAGATTTGTGAATTTCCCCGGCGCTCTCAATAAGCTCTGCTCGAACTGTTAGACCTGCCTCCGGTATCTTTCGCGCTTCGCCCGGTAAGATCATAAACGGCTCGAAGGTGGAGCTCTCTGCCCGACCGAATACGAGCCTGTCGTACTCCCGCCTGACGATAAGCCCCGGAAGATCAAGGCTTGCCGATGGGTCGGGGCTTTTCAGAAGCTTGAGCACCGCCTCAACGTGGGAAAAGCTCAGCTCAGAGCCCGCCGCCTTTCTTATTACCCTCGAGGAGAGGGAGAAGGGCTGAGAGGCAAGATCCGAGGCGGAAAGCTCCGGGTGTTCATTTAAATATTTCTCGCTTAGTGAGTCGAGAAAGCTCTCGTCCTCACGGAGAAGCCTCGTCATATTCGCTGCTGACGCGGCGGGGTCTAAGGATGACTCCCGCAGAGCCGGGATGACCCGGTGCCTTATCACGTTTCTGAAATAGTCGTCGGTCTCGTTTGAGCTGTCCTCGCGGTGCGGTATGCCGTTTACCCGAAGATAAGTCTCAATTTCGGCGCGCTTTACGTAGAGAAGCGGCCTTATTATTTCCCCGCGCACGGGCGGTATGCCGCAAAGCCCCTTTAGGCCCGTGCCTCGCGCTATTCGCATAAGCACGGTCTCAAGGTTATCCTCCGCGTTATGCGCCGTGGCGATCTTCGCGCCGCCGAGGGAAGCGGCGGTTTCGTAAAAAAACTCGTAGCGCATATCGCGGGCGCATTCCTCGATGCCCTGTGACCGCCTTTCTGCCTCAAGGCGGACGTCGCCCGAGCCGACGAACAGGGGAACACCGAGCCCGCGGCAAAGCGCGGCGCAGAATTCCTCGTCCCCGTCAGACTCGTCACCGCGCAGCCTGTGGTTATAATGCGCGGCAAAAAGCTCCAAATCGAGCTCGTCGCTTAATTCCGAGAGCACCGAGAGGAGGCAGACGCTGTCAGCCCCGCCGGAGAGGCATACGAGCACCCTGTCTCCGGGCTGTATCATATCAAATTCGCGGATGGCGGATAGCACGCCGGATGAGAAAACCGTCATTCCTCGTGCCTTCTGTCTATCGAGGAGAACGCGGAGTATTCCGGCAGCCAGCGCAGCTCTACCGTTCCGGTCTCTCCGCGCCTGTTTTTAAGGATGATGCACTCAGCCACGTTCGGCGTTTCCGTTTCGCTGTTGTAGTAGTCGTCGCGGTAAAGGCCGAGAATGATGTCGGCGTCCTGCTCGATTGCGCCTGACTCACGCAGGTCGGAGAGCATCGGTCGCTTGTTCTGACGGCCCTCGTTCGCGCGGTTTAACTGAGAGAGGCAGATAACCGGCACATTCAGCTCCTTAGCCATTATCTTGAGCATACGGCTTATATCGCTGACGGCCTGGGTGCGGCTCTCGTTAGTGTATCCGGATCTGCCGCCCGCCGACTGCATAAGCTGAAGGTAGTCTATCACGACGAGGCCGAGATTCGGCACGCGGCGGCAGGCCGCGTTCATATCGGCGACGGAAACCGTGGGGTTATCGTCAAAACGCATATCTGTAGCGCCGATGGAGGCGGTAGCGGCCGCGATCTTTCGCCACTCCTCCTCGCTTAATTGCCCGGTCTGAAGCTTCTTGTTATCGACGAAGCTCTCGCTCGCCAAAAGCCTCATGCAGAGCTGTTCGCGGCTCATCTCGAGAGAGAATACGGCAACGGCCTTGCCGCTCGTCTTGGCGACGTGGAGCGCCATATTCAGGGCGATCGTAGTCTTGCCCATACCGGGGCGGGAGGCGATTATTATAAGGTCGGAGTTATTAAGCCCCATTATCGCCGTGTCAACGTCGGGAAGGCCGGTACTCATGCCCGGTATCCTCGCCCCGCTTTTCGCGGCCTCGTTGAGCTTCGTATAAACGTCGACGAGCACCTTCTTAACGGGCTCGAGGCCGCCAACGCTCCTGCCCTGACGGATGGCGTAAACCTTCTGCTCGGCGGAGTCGAGAACGGTCTGCCCGTCGCCGCCGGCCTCGAGGGCAAGGGCGCTTATCTCCGTGCCCGCGTCGGCAACGCTGCGCAGAAGGGCCTTGTCCTTGATTATCGCGGCGTACTCCATCACGTTCGCCGCGGTGGGAGTTATCTCCATCAGCCGCATAAGATAATCGCGGCTGCCCTCGTTCGCGTAGCCCCGGCTGCGAAGCTCGTTCAGCACGGTGACGGCGTCGATCTTTTGTGAATAATTGAACATCGAGAACACGGTCTCGAAAATGTTCTTATTCGCCTCAACGTAGAACTCGTCCGCCCTGAGAACGCCGATAACGTCGGCAACGCAGCGCGGGTCGATGAGGATAGAGCCGAGAACGGCCTGCTCCGCCTCAACAGAGTGCGGCATCTGCCGGAAGGCCAGCTCTTCATTCGGCATTTAGTTCACATCCTTTTCGTTTCCTGAGCGGGATAGTTATTTCTCGGAGATAAGAACGTTTATCGTTCCGCTGATCTCGTAGCCGAGCTTTGCCTTGACCTCGTAGGAGCCGAAGGCCTTTATGGGATCCGCGAGGATTATGCGCTTTGAGTCGATGGCTATCCCGTGCTGGCGCTTGAGCTCGTCGGATATCTCCTTCGTGGTTATCGAGCCGAAGAGCTTTCCGTTCTTTCCCGCGGAGGCGGGGATCTTAACGAGAACGCCCTCAAGGCGGGCCTTAGTCTCGTTCGCTTCCGCCTTCTCAAGCTCCATCTGGCGTGCCTTCTGCTTCTCCTGCTGCTTGATCGTGTTGAGGTTATCGGCTGTCGCCGCTATCGCGAGCCCGCGGGGAAAGAGGTAGTTTCTCGCATATCCGTCCGATACGTTTACTATCGCGCCCTTCTTGCCGTGATCCTTAACGTCCTGCTGAAGTATGACTTTCATTTTCGTTTTTCCTTTCCGTGTTGATTATTTATCCTGATCGGGCTCAGGCATGGAGTTATCCTCCAAATAGGCGTCGATGGCGGTCAACAGGTCGCGCACGACGTCCTTCTGGGTTTTTTCCCTTATCTGAGCCCCGGCCTGATTCTTGTTTCCGCCGCCGCCGAGCTTTTCAAGTATGACCTGAACGTTGATATCCCCGATGCTTCTGGCGGAGATATCTATCGTAGACTCCGAGGGGAAAACCACGAAGCTTGCGTTTATCCCGGCTATATTCAAAAGCTCGTCTCCGAGGGGAAAACCACGAAGCTTGCGTTTATCCCGGCTATATTCAAAAGCTCGTCCGCCGCCTGCGCTGCGATAACGCGGTTTTCCGCCGATTCCGGGGCGGCTATCGCTATCCCGGCCTTGTAAAGCTTCGCCTTCTGCACGATGGCGTATCTCGCCTTCGCTGTCTGGATATCGGACTGCAGGAGGCGCTTTACGTCGCTCGTGTCGGCTCCCGCCCTGCGGAGGAAGGCCGCCGCGTCGAAGGTCCTGCCGCCGGTGCGGAGGGTGAAGTTTTTCGTATCGAGTACGATACCGCTCATCAGCGCCTCAGCCTCATAGCGCAGGATGTCGGACTGCTCGACCATATACTGC
>ONGN01000035.1 GCA_900317385.1 uncultured Eubacteriales bacterium | reverse complement strand
TTACCACTGTCCATTTTCCGGGATACAGTTTAGTGTTCATTTCTCTCCTTTCGGTCGCTGAAAGGAGAGAAAGAACCAAAGAGAGAAAAGGCGCAGCACAGCCGTCCGCATTTGCTCGCATCGCCTCGCGTTGCTTTGTTTTATAATAAACGGAGCGGCGCGAGAATTTATAATTCGAGCCTTCGCGGATATAGGCGCAATGCCATTCGATTTTAGCCGAGTAAAAGTTGATGTGCTGCCAAATCTAATAGGGGTCCAGGGGGCGTCTGGGCGAAGCCCCCTGGTCTGTCTCTCTCTTTTGGTACTTTTCTCTCTTGCAGAACGCAAGAGAGAAAATGTACAGGAAATTAGGATTAAGGCAAAAATAAACAGAAGAAATAATTCAAAAATGAAAAGAGAAATATCAATATCCCCTTGATTATTTGTATTAAAATGTGTTTTACTGTAATCAGTAAAAAATTCGGAGGCGGAGAAATGGGAATTGCGGTCTACCCCGGGTCCTTTGACCCTGTTACGAACGGCCATCTTGATATAATTAAAAGAGCTGCACGGATTAACGACAGCCTTATCGTAGCCGTGCTTATAAACAGCGCGAAGAAGCCATTTTTCACGACCGAGGAGAGGGTCGAGATGCTGAGGGAGTGCTGCGCCCCCTTCAAGAACGTCACTGTGGAGAGCTTCGACGGGCTGACGGTCGATTTTGCGAAGAAGCACCACGCCACCGTTCTCGTCCGCGGACTGAGAGCGGTCTCCGATTTCGAGACCGAGCTGCAGCTTGCACAGATAAACCACGCCCTAATGCCCGGCATCGAAACGGTATTCCTTACGACCGGGCTAAGATGGGGCTACCTCAGCTCCACCGTGGTAAAAGAGGCCGCGAGGTACGGGAGCGACGTCTCCCGCTTCGTTCCGCACAACGTGGAGCTTAAGCTTAAGGCCCGCTTCGAGGAACTGAAGGGAGAGACGAAATGATAACCGAGCGCGTTTTCGGGTTTCTTTCCGACGGAAGGGCGGTAAAGCTTTACAAAATAGAAAACTCCCACGGGGAGTACGCCGAGATATGCGATTACGGCGCCGTTATCCAGTCCGTCTTCGTGCCGGACAGGGGCGGGAAGCTCGCAAACGTCGTACTCTCCTGCCCCACGGTGGCCGATATGGAAAAAAAGAGCTTCAAGGCTGCGACGATAGGCCGAGTGGGAAACAGGATAGCCTACGGACGCTGCCGCCTTCACGGCGAGGATATTCAGCTTGAGATAAGCGAAAAGCCCAATCTTCTGCACTCTGGAAGCTCAAACTGGGCGTTTAAGCTCTTCTCCGCCGAGATAACGGGAGATAACACCGTCACCCTGCGCCACACCGATATGGGCGAATGCGGCTTTTATGACAGAGTCGAGGCCGCCGTCTCCTTCACCTTTGACGATAACCACCGCCTTACGATACGCTACGAGGTAACGCCCGAGCGCGAAACGGTGCTCTCGCCCACGAATCACGCCTACTTTAACCCCGGAGACTTTACCGACGCCCGTGACCTTGTGCTTAAGCTCCGCTCTTCGAACCTGGCCGCGCGCGGCGCTTCCGGCACTCCGGAGGGCGGGCTTTTGTCCGTTGAAGATACGGCCTTCGATTTCAGAGCGGGAAAAAGGCTTCGGGACAATATGAAAAAGCTCCCGCTCAGGCGGAAATACTTTGACGATTTCTACGTTCTGGACGATGGAGATATCACCGCTCCCGTCGCCTCACTCTATTCTGAGAGGACCGGCAGAGTTATTAACGCCTACACCGATATGCAGTGCGCAATAATCTACACCCCCGCGGGATATCATTATCCGGACGCCTCGGGCATCAGTCTGCCGCGCTACCCCGCCGTATGCATTGAGTGCCAGTTCGTGCCGAACGCCGTGAACGTGCCGGAGTTCCGCTCGCCCGTTTTCGTTGCGGGTGAAAGGCTCGTAACCGAGACGGCGTATGAATTTCTGACCAAATAAGCTGAAAGCGCACATTTATTCCCCTTTTATTTGACAAAATTCAAAAAAGGTAGTAGTATGCTTTCATCAGCTATTATAAGCAGAATACATTCCGATTTTATTATATGGAGGGACCCGAACTAATGAAGGACATATTCGAAAAATGCCAGGAGATGGAGCTCGTTACCCAGATGAAGGCCGAGAACATCTACCCCTATTTCCACTGCCTCGAGTCAAGGCAGGCGCCCGAGGTCATTATGGAGGGCAAGCGCCGCATAATGCTCGGCTCAAATAACTATCTCGGTCTTACCACCTGCCCCGAGGTCATCGAGGCCGGCGTAAAGGCCATTGAGAAATACGGCTCCGGCTGCTCCGGATCCCGCTTCCTTAACGGCACGCTCGAGCTCCACATTGAGCTTGAGGAAAAGCTCGCGAAGTTTTTGAGGAAGGAAGCAGTCACCACCTTCTCGACCGGTTTCCAGTCTAACCTCGGCATCATCTCCGCCATAGTCCAGCGCGGCGATTACGTCATCTGTGACAGGGAGAACCACGCCAGCATCTACGACGGCTGCAAGCTTTCTTACGGAACCATGCTCCGCTACCGCCACAACGATATGGAGGATCTTGAAAAGCAGCTCCAGCGCGTGCCTGAGGACGCGGGCGCCCTTATCGTGACCGACGGCGTTTTCTCAATGGGCGGCGACATAGCGAAGCTCCCCGAGATCTGCGCCCTTGCGAAGAAATACGGCGCGAGAGTTATGGTGGACGACGCTCACGGTCTCGGCGTTCTCGGCGAGGGCG
Organism: uncultured Eubacteriales bacterium; assembly: GCA_900317385.1. Classification (GTDB taxonomy): domain Bacteria; phylum Bacillota; class Clostridia; order Oscillospirales; family Oscillospiraceae; genus RUG626. Next base: position 11,217 of record ONGN01000035.1, on the reverse strand, counting down.
GCCGCGGCACCGCAAGCCACTTTGGGCTTGAGAACGAGGTCGATATCTACATGGGCACCTTCTCCAAGTCTCTCGCCTCCCTCGGCGGATATATGGCCGCCGACAAGCGCGTTATCGAGTTTGTGCGCCACTCCTCCCGTCCCTTCATCTTCTCCGCCTCTATCACCCCGGCCTCCTGCGCCACCGCGATAGCCGCTCTCGACTACCTCACCGCTCACCCCGAGATAGTCACGAGGCTCGATGAGATATCCTGCTACTGGCGCAAGTGCCTCACCGACAGGGGCATTAAGATCCGCGACAGCCGCACCCCGATAATCCCGATCTTCACCTATGAGCCCGTTGATACCTTCCGTATCGCGAAGGAGCTCTACGACGAGGGAGTATTCGTAAACTCCTCCGTTCCCCCCGCAACCGCTCCTCACGAGTGCCTCCTCAGAACGAGCCTTATGGCGACTCACACCGAGCCCGTCTGCGACGAGGCCGCCGACATAACCTATAAGGTGCTCAAGAGAAACGGTATCTGCGAATGAAAACTGCTATAGTGACCGGAGGCTCCTCCGGCATAGGGCTCGAGGCGGCGAAGGCTCTGCGCGATAAGGGCGTTAAGGTCTACGAGATCTCCCGCCGCGACTGTGATACCGAGGGCGTTACCCACGTTCGCGGCGACGTCACCTCCGAGGCGGATATGGCCGCCGCCGTCGAAAAAGTTATCAAGGCCGAGGGAAAGCTCGATATTCTCGTTTGCTGCGCCGGCTTCGGCATTTCGGGCGCCGTTGAGTTCACCGAACTCGAGGCGGCGAAGAAGCAGGTGAACGTAAACTTCTTCGGCGTCGTCAACACCGTAAAGGCCGCTCTTCCGTATATGAGAAAGCAGGGCTTCGGCCGCATAGTCGCCGTCTCCAGCGTCGCAGGGCCTATAGCCATCCCCTTCCAGACTTATTATTCGGTTTCAAAGGCCGCGATAAACGCTTATATATCCGCCCTGCGCAACGAGGTGAGGCCGTACGGGATAACCGCCGTCGCCGTTATGCCCGGCGATATCAAGACGGGCTTTACCGCCGCAAGGGAGAAGAGCCCCGCCGGGGACGATGAATACTCCGGCCGCATCTCCCGCTCCGTCGCCACGATGGAGCACGACGAGGAGAACGGTATGGATCCCGCCGTCGCGGGAAGATTCCTCGCGAACGTCTCGCTTAAAAAGAGCGTTCCCCCGACGAAGACGATCGGCTTTACCTATAAGCTCTTCGTCGCGCTCAATAAGCTCCTGCCGAGTAAGTTCGTAAACTGGCTCGTTTATCTGATCTACGCGAAATAAAAAATGAGGCGTCCGTTTCTCAAAAAGCCGGACGCCTTTTCTGTATTCTAACGTAAGGAGAGATGCTGTATGGTGCAAAGGGTCCGTTCCTTCGGCCTTTCCGGGATAGAGGGCTTCGACGTCTCCGTTGAATGCTCGATAGCGGGCGGGCTTCCCGCCTTTGAGATGGTGGGTCTGCCCGACGCCGCCGTCAAGGAGAGCCGCGAGAGAGTGCGCTCCGCCATAAAAAACTGCGGGTTCCGCTTTCCACCCTCGAGGGTGACAGTTAATCTCGCCCCGGCGGACAGGAAAAAGGCGGGCAGTATGTACGACCTCCCCGTCTTTCTCTCCATTCTCGCCGCCTCCGAGATAATAAAGCCCCTGCCTGCAGACTGCGCCTTTTTGGGTGAGCTCGGCCTTTCGGGCGAGGTGCGCCCCGTGCCCGGCGTGCTCTCCATGGCGCTGAGGGCGGGCTTCTGCGGAGTAAAGCGCATATTCGTGCCAGCCGCGAACGGGGCCGAGGCCGCCTTTGCCGGATCTTGCGAGGTCATCCCCGTGGCCCACGTTAAGGAGCTTCTGTCACATCTCGACGGATCCGAGCCGATAGCCCCCGCGCCTATGCCCGAGGTGAGCCCCAAAACTGGCTACGCCGTCGATTTCTCCGAGGTAAAGGGTCAGGAGAACGTGAAGCGCGCCCTTGAGGTCGCCGCCGCCGGGGGACATAACGTGCTGCTCATAGGACCCCCGGGCGCCGGAAAGAGTATGCTCTCGAAAAGGCTCCCCACTATTCTGCCCGATATGAGCCGCGCCGAGATCTTGGAGACGACGGCTATATATTCAGTCGCCGGGCATCTTGGCAAGCGCGGCGTTACCGGCGAGCGCCCCTTCCGCGCCCCGCATCACACTTTGAGCTATTCCGCCATGGCGGGCGGGGCTCAGCTCCAGCCGGGCGAGATAAGCCTCGCGCATAACGGGGTTCTTTTTCTCGACGAGCTGCCCGAGTTCCACAGGGACGTTATCGAGGCGCTGCGCCAGCCGCTTGAGGACGGGGTCGTAACAATCTCCCGCGCCGCAGGCACGGCTAAATATCCGAGCCGCTTTATGCTGGTCTGCGCCATGAATCCCTGCCGCTGCGGGTGGTACGGCCACCCCTCCGGCCGCTGCACCTGCTCGGAGAAGAGCGTTCTCGATTACAGGGCGAAGGTCTCCGGCCCCCTGCTCGACAGGATAGATATCCACGTTGAGGTCCCCTCCCTCGAGTTTGACGAGCTGAGGGATAAGAAAAGCTCAGATTCCTCCGCCGAGATAAAAAAGCGGGTCGACGCGGCCCGAGAGATACAGAGAAAGAGATACGAGGGCAGCGGCGTCGAGACGAATTCCGCCGTCGCCTCCTCCCGCCTTCACGATTTCTGCGAGCTCGACAAAAGCTGCGAGGCTCTTTTAAAGAGCGCCTTTGAAAGGCTCGGCCTCACGGCGAGGAGCTACGACAGGATACTCCGCGTAGCCCGCACGGTCGCCGACCTCGAGGAAAGCGAAAAAATAGCCCCAGCGCACATTGCCGAGGCTATCCAGTACAGAAGCTTTGAATTTGAGAGAAAGTGATGGGTCAGCGAGGCAGCGTTATCTCAACCGTCTCCACCGGGTGGAAGCTCTCCGCTATTTTCAGTGCCTCCTCCTTCGGAAGATTTGAAAAGATGGCTATATGTGTTCCAGTCTCGCCGTCTATCCACTTGAGGTTACTAAGCGTCGTACCCTTTTCTGTATAAAGATCTGCAGCAGTTCCGTTAACTGTGACCGCCTCGTAATCATAGTACTCTCTCGGGCGGGCAAGCGCAGAGGTAATCGGAAGCTTTATACTGTAATACGTAACGTGGAAGCTAAAAAGCCCGTCAGTTTCCTTATACGACTCAACGTATAATCCGTTTCTCTCGCTCTGACTCTCAAGCTCGAATCCCTCCGGCATTGGATCAAACGCGAACTTCCAAACATTAAACACCTGCTCCGTTGCTTCCTCAGGAGGTCCTTCGTCTATAGGCTCTTCGTATATAGGCTCCTGCTCCTCAGGCTGAGTTTCCGCAGGCTCTTCCTGCTGCTCGTAAGAGGACTCTTGCTGTCTTTGCCTCCGCCCCCTCTGCTGCTCGTCCGGTATCTGCTGCTCCGGCGGATTCTCCGGCCCAACCGTATCATTCGAGAGGTCGTAGCCTTCGGCGGGAAGGACGGCGTCGCCCGCTCCGTTTGTGTATCCGTCGATCAAGGGCTCTGGCAAAGGCTCGCTTTCCGCCTTTTGACCGCAGCTTACAATAGCTGCCGCCGTAACTGCGGCGCACAGGATCAGCAAGCCTCCGTTATTCTTCCGCATCGCTCTTTAATCTCCTTTTGCCGTTCCAATATTGCCTTTCACATATATGACTGCGGTATTATTTCAAATGTTCCGCATAAAATGCTATTTTCTCTGAATACGATAGGAGGACAGGATATGGAAAAGATTTTTACCTCGCTCGACCAGTTTATCGGAAAGACTCCGCTCCTTGAGCTTACGCATATTGAAAGGGCTTACGGCCTCGAGGCGAGGCTTCTCGCAAAGCTCGAATACCTAAACCCCGCGGGCTCGGCTAAGGACAGGGTCGCTAAAAATATGCTCGACGACGCCGAGAGGCGCGGGCTGATCGCGCCCGGCAGCGTTATCATCGAGCCTACGAGCGGGAATACGGGCATCGGCCTTGCCGCCGTCGGCGCGTCGCGCGGCTACCGCACTATAATCGTTATGCCCGACACGATGAGCCTTGAGCGCAGAAAGCTCATGGCGGCTTACGGCGCCGAGCTCGTCCTCTCCGAAGGGGCGAAGGGCATGGCAGGAGCCATCGAAAAGGCCGAGGAGCTTCACGCATCTATCCCCGGCTCCTTCATTCCCGCCCAGTTCGATAACCCGGCTAATCCTGAGGCGCATTACCTCACGACAGGGCCGGAGATATTCGAGGACACGGACGGCAGGGTCGATTACTTCGTCGCCGGAGTCGGGACGGGCGGAACGGTAACGGGCGTAGGCCGTTATTTAAAGGAAAAGAAGCCGGGCGTGAAAATAATTGCCGTCGAGCCCGCGTCCTCCCCCCTGCTTACCGAAGGACGGGCGGGGGCGCATAAGCTCCAGGGCATCGGCGCGAACTTCGTTCCATCCATACTCGAGAGGGAGCTTTTGGACGAGATCATACCGGTCTCAGACTCCGACGCCTTCTCTCTCGCGAGGCAGCTCGGCAAAACCGAGGGAGTGCTCGTCGGTATAAGCTCGGGCGCGGCGCTCTGGGCCGCCGTTTCGGTCGCGAAAAGGTCGGAGGCGAAAGGCAAAACGGTAGTAGTCCTCCTGCCCGATACGGGAGACAGGTACTTGTCGACCGAGCTATTTGAATAAAAGCAAAATCGCCGGATCAAATGATCCGGCGTTCTTTTCGTTATCTTCTGCGCTTTCCGCCGCCCTTGGCATCGCGCTGGCGCTTTATATCCGAAAGGCGGCTCTCCGAGTCCTTCATAAACTTCTTAAGCTTATCCTCAAACCCGGCGTCCTGGCTCTCCCCTGCGACTTCCTCAACCGGAGCAGACTGGTAAACGGGCTCGCGCTTCGGCGGCTCCTTCTTCTCGGGTGGGGGAAGCGCCTGCTTTATGGAGAGGTTTATCCTGCCCTGTTCGTCGATGCTGACGACCTTGACCGTAACCTCCTGACCGACGGTGAGATGGTCGGACACCTCCTTGACGAAGGTATTCGCTATCTCGGATATGTAGACAAGGCCGGATTTACCCGGAGCGATCTCAACGAACGCCCCGAATTTCGCTATTCCCGTTACCTTCCCCTGAAGAATTTCGCCTTTTTCTATTTTCATAGTGAAAAAAGTCCCTCTGTCTTTAAAGAATTTGACACGTCAGCCCGCAATTACAACGCCCTCGTCCTGATACACCATACCCTCGCGGCGGGCGAGGTCCTCGAGTACCTCGTCGTCGTCTTTGTGATCGAGAGCGTACTGCATATCGTCGTTAGAGGCTGTTAAATCAGCGCGGGTCTTTAGTCTCTCGTCCAGCGTTTCTTCCGCGGTCTCTATTTTTCCGCGAAGCACGATGAGAGTCGTCACCGCGTACAGAAGAAGGACCACTATGATGACCTTCGTAAAAATACCTGTGCGCTTCAGTCTCAAAGGGTCTCCCCCCTTTCCCGTCCTGCATGGAGGCTTGCGCCATCCTGCCTGACTTTATTATTTTATACCTTTCTTTCAAGGATGAAAAGAGTTTTTTTACAAAAATTCTAATTTTTTTGAGAGGGAATGCTATAAATTCGAGTAGTCTGTCCACTCCGCCGATAAAAAAATCAAAAATATACAGTACGGCGTGACTTAGCGCAAGAAAATAAAGGACAGCCCCTATTCCCGCGGCCAGGGTCATAAACACCCGCATTTTGCCCCCTCCGACAGCGAAGCTTATGAGAAAGAGGCAAATACCCGCGATCAGCCAGAATGCGGCGTCGAGTATGAAGCTCAGTGCGGCGGACGGTCTTCTCCTGCGGACGGCGCGAAAGATATCGTATAACGCGCCGAGCAGGGCCCCGAGTGCGGCAGACCACAGTGCCTCCGCCGCCTGGAACCCTATCCCGAGATCAAGGCTCATCCGAGAAGCCTCTTGAAGAAGCCTTCCTTCACGGGGGCTTCGTCCTCATAGCTAATCGAATCTATTCTGCCCGTTATCAAAACGTCGCCGGAATCGACGCTGAGCCTATCCATATGCATCCCGCTTCCGCGCACTATCATCGTCCACGAGGTCGAGGACATCACTACCTCTTCCTCGTTGAAGCTCTCAACGTCCGTCACCCCGGATACCGTGAGCTTTCTCCTTCCCTCAAGCGTCAGATTGTGCGGAAGCTCCGCAGCCTTTACCGCCGTTTCATATGCCATAATAATCCCTCCCGTCAGCTAATAATACGCTGCTTTTTTCCTGATTATTCCGTAATAATGCTTGACATAACGCAAATAATAGGCTATATTACGGTTTGTTACCATTTTGTAACTTATTTTGGATTCTGTAATTCGGAGTTATTTTATGCATCAAAATAAACTGAAAGCCATACGCGGCAGGGCGGCGGCCTCGCTTTTGGCGCTGAGTCTTTCCATTCTGCCCTCGGCTGTAAGGGCGGCTGCCGTGGAGCCCGCTCCGGAGGCGGTCACGGTGATCGTCCGCGCTCCGTCCGTTACCTCTGACGAGGTCATATCTCCCGTCCTGACCTCGGCTGTGATGGCAGCGTCGGAGAGCGTGCGAGATGCAGCCGTGTCTGCGGACGCCCTGCTCTTAGAATACGAGGAGAAGCTGAGCTACGTCTCTTCCGGATATTTCATATGGCCTATAGAAGGACAGATAACCTCGCCCTTTGGCAGACGCCATATAAAGGGCGGCTCGTCGAACCACAGGGGCATCGACATCGCGGCAAACCGCGGCGATGAGATCGCCGCCGCCGACGCTGGCGAGATAATATGGTCCGGCTGGGACAACAGCTACGGGAATTTCATCAAAATACGCCACGATAACGGGCTCGTCACCTGCTACGCCCATATGTCCGAAAGGCTCGTTGAGGTCGGCGACAGGGTAAAACAGGGCGAGATAATCGGGCTCGTCGGCTCAACGGGTCAGTCCACCGGACCCCACCTTCATTTCGAGGTGAGAACGGAAAAGAACGAGCGCGTAGATCCCATAGGCTACCTGCCGAAAAAATAAAAGCGGAGTATACACCTCATCAGTCAGCTTCCCCTCAAGGGGAAGCCTTTTTTTCGCTTGACAAATACCCCAGTGGGGTATATAGTATAAATACCCTATGGGGGTATTGAGAGGTGATACTAATGGAAAACTGCTGCAGCGGCAAGACAAAGGAGCGCTCCGAGGCCGAGATAAAGTGCCTTATGAACAGGCTGAGCCGCATTGAGGGGCAGATCAGGGGCATACGCGGAATGGTCGAGCGCGGGGCTTACTGCGCCGACATACTCACCCAGTCCTCAGCCGTCTCGGCTGCGATGAACGCCTTTAACCGGGAGCTTCTGGCAAGCCACGTCCGCACCTGCGTCGTTGACGATGTGAAGGCGGGGCGGGACGAGACCGTGGACGAGCTCGTCGGGCTTATTGAGAAGCTTATGAGGTGATTTAGATGGAGCAATATAGCGTGACCGGTATGAGCTGCGCCGCATGTCAGGCGCGGGTCGAGAAGGCCGTATCCGCCGTTCCGGGTGTAACGAGCTGCGCCGTCAGCCTGCTCACTAATTCTATGGGCGTAGAGGGCACGGCGAGCGAGACGGAGATAATAAAGGCCGTGACTGAGGCGGGTTACGGAGCTTCGAGGAAGGGCGCAAAGCGCGATTCCGCGCCGGACGAGGACGCCCTCGCCGACAGAGAGACGCCCGCCCTGAAAAGGCGGCTTATAGCCTCGGTCGGTTTTCTTCTGGTGCTGATGTATATCTCGATGGGGCATACGATGTGGGGCTGGCCGCTTCTGCCGTTTCTCTCGGGAAATCACATCGGCATTGGAATAGCGGAGCTTCTGCTTGCCGCCGTCGTGATGGTTATAAATCAGAAGTTCTTTATATCCGGCTTCAAGGGGCTTTTGCACCGCTCGCCGAATATGGACACCCTCGTCGCTCTCGGCTCGGGCGCGTCCTTCATATACTCCACCTGGGCGCTCTTTATGATGACGCTGCACCCGGAATCCGCGATGGAGTATATGCACGAGCTCTATTTCGAGTCCGCCGCAATGATACTTGCCCTCATCACCGTTGGCAAGATGCTCGAGGCAAGGAGCAAGGGGAAGACGACGAGCGCATTAAAGGACCTTATGAAGCTCGCGCCGAAGACGGCGAGGGTCGTCCGCGACGGGAAAGAGGTCGAGGTCGGCATAGCTGAGGTACAGAAGGGCGATATATTCACCGTTCGCCCCGGCGAGGCGATTCCGGTCGACGGGGTCGTTATCGAAGGCTCAAGCGCCGTTAACGAGGCGGCTCTTACCGGTGAGTCGATTCCGGTCGATAAAGCCGAGGGCGACGGCGTTTCCGCCGCCACGGTGAACACCTCCGGCTTTTTAAAATGCCGGGCGACCCGGGTCGGCGAGGACACGACGCTCTCGCAGATAATAAAGATGGTATCCGACGCCGCCGCGACAAAGGCGCCGATAGCGAAGACTGCGGACCGGGTCTCAGCCGTGTTCGTCCCAGCCGTGATGGCGATAGCTCTGATAACGACGGCGGTATGGCTCATTCTCGGCAGGGGTATAGGCTTTGCCCTGCCGCGCGGAATCTCCGTTCTCGTCATCTCCTGCCCCTGCGCCCTCGGGCTTGCGACCCCGGTGGCGATAATGGTCGGAAACGGGATGGGCGCGAAAAACGGGATACTCTTCAAAACGGCGGCAAGCCTTGAGGAGGCCGGGCGGGCCGAGATAGCCGTTCTTGACAAGACGGGCACTATAACCGAGGGCGAGCCGAGGGTAACGGATATCCTGCCCGAGGCGGGGCATACAGAGGAAGAGCTTCTCTCCCTCGCCGTTTCGCTCGAGGCTAAAAGCGAGCACCCGCTCGCGAAAGCGGTCATCGCCGAGGCTGAGGGGCGCGGTATCGCGCCGCTTGAGGTGCGTGATTTCTCCGCCGTAGCCGGAAACGGGCTTGAGGCGGTTCTTGACGGGCAGAGGCTGAGAGGCGGAAAGATAAGCTTTATCGGCGCCGTTCCGGACGAGGCAAAAGCCTTGGGCGAAAGGCTCGCCGGGGAGGGCAAAACGCCGCTCTACTTCTCGCGGGACGGAAAGCTTATCGGGATAATCGCCGTCGCCGACACGATGAAACCCGAAGCCCCCAGGGCGATATCCGAGCTTCGCGATATGGGCGTCTCCGTCGTTATGCTGACGGGCGATAACCGCCGCACGGCTGAGGCCGTGGGCAAAGCCGCGGGGGTGGACAGGATAATCGCCGGAGTTCTGCCGGACGGCAAGGAGGCTGCTGTACGCGAGCTGCAGAAATACGGAAAGGTCATTATGGTGGGCGACGGGATAAACGACGCTCCCGCCCTCACGAGAGCGGATACGGGAATAGCGATAGGCGCGGGCACCGACGTTGCCATCGACGCCGCCGACGTCGTGCTCGTAAACTCGCGTCTCTCCGACGTGCCCGCTGCAGTAAGGCTTTCACGGGCGACGCTCAGGAATATAAAAGAGAATCTATTTTGGGCGTTTTTCTATAACGCGGTCTGCATCCCGCTCGCTGCGGGCGCTTTTACCGGGCTCGGGATAACGCTGAGCCCGATGATAGGGGCGGCGGCGATGAGCCTTTCGAGCTTCACCGTAGTATCAAACGCCCTGAGGCTCAATCTCTTTGACCCGAAGAGCGCGAAAAAGGACAGGAAAAAAGCCCCGGTCGAGCTGCCGGAGCATATAATAAACGAAACCGAGGAGGATATTAAAATGGAAAAAACTATCAAGGTAAACGGAATGATGTGCCACCACTGCGAAATGCACGTTAAGAACGCTCTCGAGAAGCTTCCCGGCGTCGAATCCGCCGCCGCAAATCACGAGGCGAACGAGGTCGTCCTCACGCTTGCAAAGGAAGTCCCCGAAGCTGAACTCAAGGCCGCAGTCGAGACCGCGGGCTACGAGTACGTGGGATAAAAAACGCAAATCCCGCTTGCCGTTCTTTCGGCAAGCGGGATTTTTTCATATCATAAGCTCGCAGACGAGGTCGGTGTACTCCGAGGGGTCTTCGAGGGGCATATCTGCGATGAGAAGCGCCTGGCAATAGAGAAGCTTTGAATATTTCTTCGCTCTCTCCTCATCCTCGCTCACAGCCTTTTCAAGGGCGGCGAAAACGGGGTGGTCGCAGTTGAGCTCAAGTATGCGTTCCGCCTTGATTCCGGCGTCGGGCTGGACGGCCTTGAAGTATTTCTCCATCTCGAAGCTTAAGCCCTCGCCCGCCGCAAGGCAGACGGGGTGGGATTTTAGTCTCGCTGAGGCGCGGACCTCCTTGACCTTATCGCCGAGGACGTTCTTAACGAAGTCGAAGGTCGCCTTATGCGCGTCGGAGGCGTCGGACGCCTTCTTCTCAGCCTCCTCGCTCACCTCGCCGTCGAGAACGGAGCGGAATTCCTTATCCTTGAACTTCCCGAGGATCTGAGCTACGAACTCATCCACCTCCTCGGTGAAGTACAGTACCTCGGTGCCGCTCTCGCGCAGCGCTTCGGTCTGCGGGAGCCTGTCAGCCTTCTCGGGCGATTCGCAGGCGGCGTAATAGATATACTTCTGATCCTCTTTCATTCCCGCGACGTACTCCTCGAGGGTGACGGGCTTTTTCTGAGTTGAGGAATAGAACATAAGAAGGTCGGACAAGAGCTCGCGGTTTATCCCGTAGCCCTCGGCGCAGCCGTATTTTATCTGGCGGCCGAAGTTCTTCCAAAACTTCTCGTAGCCATCGCGGTCGTCCTTCAGAAGCTTCAGAAGGTCAGCCTTTATCTTCTTTTCAAGGTTCTTCGCGATGAGCTTGAGCTGCCTGTCGTGCTGCAGAAGCTCGCGGGAGATGTTGAGCGAGAGGTCGGGGGAATCGACGACGCCGCGGACAAACTGGAAATACTCGGGGAGAAGGTCGGCGCACTTGTCCATAATAAGAACGCCGCCGGAATAGAGCTGGAGTCCGCGCTCGTAATTGCGGGTATAATAATCGTAGGGCGTCTTCGCCGGGATGAACATCAGCGCCTTATACTGTACGGCGCCCTCGGCGGAGACGTGGATCGTTCTCTGCGGCGCCTCGAAGTCGCGGAACTTCTCCTCGTAAAACTTCGCGTACTCCTCGTCCGTAACGCTGGACTTGGCCTTTTGCCAGATTGGCTCCATTGAGTTTAGCGTTTCGACCTCGGTATAGGTCTCGTACTCCGGC
>ONGN01000005.1 GCA_900317385.1 uncultured Eubacteriales bacterium | reverse complement strand
CCCGCAATAATTAGCGTTATTTTATTATATTTAAGAGCAGGGCGCGTAATGTGACAGCCTCTTCAAGGCTTATCTCGCTGCACGCCAGGATTTTTTCCGGTATACCGTCCGCCATCTCCTTGAGGCGCTCTCCCTCCTCGGTCACGGTCACGATAAGGTTTCTCTCGTCCTCAAAGCTTCGCTTCCTCGTAAGAAGCCCCTTTGCTTCCATTTTCTTAAGAAGCGGGGTCAGCGTTCCGGAATCGAGGTAAAGCCTCTTTCCGAGTTCCTTTACCGTTACCGTTTTTTCCTCCCATAGGACTATCATCGTTATGTACTGCGTAAAAGTGAGGCCCATATCGTCGAGGTAGGGCTTATATCTTTTTATTACGTCGCGGGAAGCTGCATATAGAGGGAAGCAGATCTGATTTTCCAACTTGAGTGTGCTGTTTTCTTGCCGGGTCATGGGTATACTCCTCCGGAATTGGGTTTTCGCTATACTATAGTTTAACACATATAAAAAACAATCTCAAGTAGAAATGTCTATTTTTCCCTTTTTTCTGCTTTTTCAGCTATTCCAATGGGTCGGAACAAAGTAGTCCGTGTATATTCCCGTCAGTCCGAGGGGCTTCCAGTTCTCAAAATCGCTCAGGGTATTTACCGTATGCGCGTATACGGCGGTATCGCGTCCGGCTGACCGGACTGCTGAGATAAAGTCCTCCGTCAATCTTGAGAAAGCGATCGTAACCGCCCAGAGCTCGTGATCCCGGATAAACGCGGATAGCTTCTCCCCGTCCGCGTCCATTTTATAGACCGTCAGGATCATATCGGAAAATCCGAGGGCTCGCACCTCGTCATACTGCTCTGTCGAATAGATCTGCGGAATAAGGCGCTCTGAGGCTTTGCCAAGCTCCTGCTTTAATTTTCTGAGAACAGCCGCGTTATGCGAAACCTTCACGTCGGTTATTATATAGCAGTCATCGTGGCTATCCATCCATTTTTTCAGCCCTGCCGCATCGAGAAGAGTAAGCCTCATAAAGGTCGGTGAGGACAGAAATTCTTCCCGAGTTCTGACGCCCTCTGAAAAAAGCATGCGCTCCGCCATCGCTTCCCAATCGTGGATGAGAACGATGCTTCCGTCCGAGGTTAGTTCAAAGTCGAGTTCGATATACCGGAAGCCGGCGGCATACGCCGCATTGATAGCCTCAAGGCTGTTCGTATAGCGGTAGCCCCAGATCGCCCCGCCCGCGTGCGCGATAAGCTGCGGATACACGTATTCGCTTTCATTCACGGCGTGGCTCTGCCCACAGGACGCCAAAACGAGGACGGCGGCGAGGGCTAAGGCTGCGATCCTTATCTTCATCTCAAATCTCCTAAAAAAAAGCCCCCGCTGAGGAGGGCTTTTTTCTCATAAACTTTATTTCGTGCCGAATATCCTGTCTCCGGCGTCTCCGAGGCCGGGCACGATGTATCCGTTCTCATTGAGCTTCTCATCGACCGCTCCGCAATAAATATCAACGTCGGGGTGGTTCTTTCTTATGCACTCGATGCCCTCGGGGGCGGCGACGAGTACCATAAGCTTGATATGCTTGCAGCCGCGCCTTTTCATCTCGGATATCGCCGCGTCGGCGCTGCCGCCGGTGGCGAGCATGGGATCGACTATCATAATATCGCGCTCTGCTATATCCTTCGGAGTCTTGCAGAAATACACGTGGGGCTCAAGGGTCTCCTCATCGCGGTACATACCGATATGGGCGACGCGGGCGGAGGGCACCATGCGCAGAACTCCGTCGACAAGGCCGAGGCCGGCGCGGAGGATGGGAACGACCGCTATCTTTTTTCCCGCGAGGGTGGGAGCGTCCATGCCGCATATCGGCGTTTCTATCTTCTTCGTAGTGAGGGGCAGGTCGCGGGTCGCCTCATAGGTTATAAGCATACCGATCTCGCTGACAAGCTCGCGGAAATCCTTGACGCTGGTGTTCTTATCGCGCATTATCGTAAGCTTATGTGCCACAAGGGGGTGATCCATTACGTGTACCTTCTCATCAAACATATCTCTATCCTCCGTAGATATAATTATTCTGCAAGTCTCTGTAATCTCTCCCGCTCAGCCTGGCTGAGGCGCAGGTATTTCGGAGCGAGGTCGGAAGCGTCCTCCGGCTGCCTCCCATCTGCCGCCATCGCGACGCCCCACGCCGTCTGCAGGCGCAGAGGCTCGGGAGCGAGGAGAGCGGGAAGCCCGAGCTCCGAAAAGGCATTATAGCACAGTTCTGCCCCGTCTCCAACAAAAAAATACGTTTTTCCCGAATTATTTGCTTCGTCAGCAAGCTGTGAGATGGAAATCGCCCTATCCTCACAGAGTCTTTCGACGCCCTCACCCACCGGGAGAAAGCAGGCGTTGTATATCTCGCTCCGCCTTGCGTCCATCGTGGCGGCGATTATAACGTCCTTTCGGTCGCGGAGCTGGTGCGCCATAGCCTCAAGCGTGGACACCCCGATGCAGGGCTTATCCCCACCCCAGCACAGGCCCTTAGCCGTAGCCACGCCAATGCGTATCCCCGTAAACGAGCCGGGCCCTATGCTGACGGCGACTGCGTCCACGTCTGAAACGGTCATTTCGAGGTCGGAGAGCATATCCTCCGCCATTTTTAAAAGAGTTCTTGAATGTGTAAGCGCGCTCGCCTGAAAAAACTGGCTCACGAGCCTTCCGTTATCAGTAAGTGCGACGCTCGCCGCCTTTGCCGATGATTCTATTGAGAGAAGCTTCATCTATTATTAGTCCTTTGCCTGGTGTACTACGATCTGGTTGAACGGGATCTCGATGCCCGCCTTGTCAAAGCCTATCTTGAGCTCACGGTTGAGTATTCTCGGGGCGGAGAAGACGTTCTCCTCCCGGACCTCGGCGACGAACTTGAGGATCACGCCGCTGTCGGCAAGCTCCTGAACTCCGGTATACTTCGGAACGCTGAGGAAGAGGTTGGGATATTTCTCCTTGACCCCGGTGAGTATCGCGTCGATCGCCTTTTCCGCCTTCTCGAGGTCGGTATTATAGGAGATTCCCACCGTGGTAACTGCGTAGGACGCCGCGGTGGAGCGGTTCAGCACGTTGCGAAGATCTGAATTGTTGATTATCTTTACGTTGTTTCCAACGTCCCTGATCGCCGTCGTTCTTATGCCGATGCTCTCGACGGTGCCGCGGAATCCGCTGACCTCGATGATATCGCCCACGTTGAACTGATCCTCGAAAACGAGGAATATTCCGGTCACAAGGTCCTCAACGAGGCTCTGAGCACCAAAGCCTATGATAAGCGCAACGATCCCGACGCTGGCGAATATCGTGCTCAGGTTTACGCCGAGGGCGCCGAGGCACCAGAAGAAGCCGACGATGAAGGTTATATACTTTATCGCGCTGCGGAAAAGGGTCACGGTGCTTTTTGCCTTCGGGCTTTTCGGCTTGACGTGGTCGAGGATAAAGGAGATCACCGTTGTCAGGACGATCATCAGGAGGATTATAGCAATGACCTGGAATATCGTTGCCCAGCTGAACTGGAAGGTGCTGGATATCTTGGTTACGTCGCCGAAAATGCGCATCCAGGTGCCCTGGATATCGCTTTTGGTTTCGTCCGGAAGGAACCAGAGCAGGGCGGGATTGGTAATGATAAGGAACAGGATGAATATCACTACCCACGCGATCACCTGACCGACCTTGATCTTATGCGTCCTTCTCTCTTTTTTAGCTTTCTTCGCGGGTTCGGTATTCGCTGCGTTTACGGTTTCGTTTTCAGCCATTTCAGATACCTCCGTTTTCATCGTTTTCAGATTGCGCGTTTGCGAGGATTATATGCTTTGAGGGCGTTCCGTCCTCGGTTACTACTGATTGATATCCGTAAGTCACGGTCTGTTCCGTTCCGTCCGTTCCCGTCGAAGTAACGTCATAAGTATACGTTCCGACGGTTCCGCCCTCGAGGTGCATTCCCTTGAGGTAGTAAAGTCCCTTCTCGCAGGTGGAGTCCAGAACGGCTATCGCGGCGTCGGCACCCCAGGATTCGATACGGCAGCCCGGATTGACCATCACGCAGCTCATACTGTTCTCGGCCTGGAGCATAAGACCTGCTGACTGAGAGCCGCCTTCGTTCAGGTAAAGGCTTCCGCTGCCCGTAAAGGTGACGCTTCCGCCGTACATAAAGCCCCAAACGACAAGCCTTCCTATGTGGCTTTCGCCAACGAGGTTGATCTTGAAGCCGTTGCCCATCAGATTGACTTCCATCCAGGAGCAGGAGAAGTTCGTCAGCGTTAGAGTGTTCGTCGCCGAGTTATACGAAGCGCCGCTGATATTTGCGATGGGACTGTACGTGACTATGTCCGCTCCTCCGTAAACGTATCCGCTCTCGGTTCCGCTGACGTAGATATACTTCTCATCGTGGTTGCCGTCGTCCCATTCAAAATACGGATTCGGGTCAAGATTGGGAAGCGACGGAAAAGCGTCGTCTCCCTCCCTGTCGTCCACGGGCTCAGGCTCGGGTTCGGGTTCCGGCTCAGGCTCAGGCTCGGGCTCCGGTTCAGGTTCAGGTTCGGGCAGAACATGGGGCTCGGGGTCCGGTTCCGGCTCGGGATCCGGCAGCGGGTGCGGCTCAGGCTCCGGCTCAGGCTCAGGTTCGGGTTCCGGTTCTATGATAGGCGCCACGTCTCTGTTCAGCATATCTATGCCAAAGCTGTCGTTTATCGCCACTACGGCGATCATAGCCGAAGCGACGGCGGTTATCATAGTCGTTTTGAGCCTGAATTTCTGCGTTTTTCGGGGTTTTGCGGGTTTTTCGGGCTGAGGCAGATTGAGATTGTATTCGTCAGCGGGAGTTTGAAATTCCGGTGCCTCGGTCTGTTCCTCGCGCTCCGGCGCGTGGTATTCGCGGTCCATACCCTCACTCCATTTCGTTTCGTTCTACGTCTATTCTCCTTGAATTATCTCCTGTTTTCGTTATTCTCACTTTAATGCAGTCGGACGGGAAGGCTCCCTCCGCGTTCTCCGACCATTCCACGGCGCAGACGCCGTTTCTTGTAAGATAGTCCTCCCACCCGATCTCGAAAAGCTCCTCGGCGCCGGCGAGACGGTACATATCAAAATGGAATAGTGGAGTCTTCCCGAGGTATTCGTTCACGATGGTGAACGTCGGGCTCGAAACTCTTGCCGAAAGGCCGAGCCCCTTGGCAAGGCCGCGGACGAACTGGGTCTTGCCCGCTCCAAGGTCGCCGTACATCGCAACGACGTCGCCGGGCTTCAGTTCCTTTGCGAGGGCTTCGCCGCAGGCGACCGTTTCGGCCTCGCTTTCGGAATAAAAAGTCATAATATCTCATCACTTCTTTCTTTATTTAAGTATAGCACCAAATAATTCGTTCGTGAAGAGGCAAATAATAAAAAATCTTTACCTTTTGCTAAAATAATGGTATGATAAGTTAAATATCATTCGGGAGAGGCGAGCCGTGAAGAAGTTCTTTTCTCTTTTATGGAATTATCTTAAAAAATCGGATACCCTGCTTCTCGGTCTCTGCATAGCTGCAACGGTCTACGGCATCGTCCTTATAAGGACCAGCACGGCGTATCTCTCCTCGTCAAACGCCGCGTCGGTCCAGGTGCTTGCGCTTTTTATCGGGATCGCGCTCTATTTCGTTTTTTCGCTTATTGACATTGATATCCTTGCGGATAACTGGAAGCTTCTCTTTGCCGCCGGAATCGGGCTGCTTGCTCTTCTCGTTTTCGCCCAGGAGGAGGGCGGAAACCGCGCCTGGCTTCGCTTTATGGGAATAGGCATCCAGCCCGCCGAGATAGTAAAGATATTCTTTATCGTGATCATTGCGAAGCTCATTGTTTCCTTCTCAAACGAACGCAGGCTGGATCATATTCTGAGCCTCGGAGCAATGACGGGAATTCTTCTCATTTACTTCGGTATGATCCTCGTCCTCTCCTCCGATCTCGGAAGCGGCCTCGTATACCTCTTTATCTTCATCGCCATGCTTTTTGCCGGAGGGCTCAAGATATACTGGTTCCTGATCGCCCTGACGGGATTCGCGATTGTGTCGCCATATATTTGGAACAGCTTCCTTTCGGATAACCAGAAAAACCGCATCATCGCCGTTTTCGACCCCAAGAGCGTAGACCCAACGGGTCTCGGAATAACATGGCAGGTAAACCAGTCCAAGGCGGCGATAGCCTCGGGCGGCATCTTCGGTCAGGGGCTCGGTCAGGGTCAGATGACCCAGTCCGGCTCGGTGCCAAAGCAGAGGACGGACTTTATATTCTCCGCCGCCGGTGAGGAGCTTGGCTTCGTCGGCTGTCTCGCCATCGTTATCCTTCTCGTGGCAATAATCATCCGCTGCGTCTACGTCGGATACAAGAGCCAGAGCAAGCTCGGCGCGCTCATATCAGTCGGCGTCGCCGCGATGCTCACCTTCCAGACCTTTGAAAACCTCGGTATGTGCCTCGGCGTCGCCCCCGTTGTCGGGCTTACGCTCCCCTTCTTTTCATCAGGCGGCTCCTCGGTCGTAACGAGCTTTGCCTGCATGGGCATAATATCAGGGATAAAAATGAAGCCCAAGCCGGTTATGTTCACGCGCCGCTGACGGGGCTTAATAAAAAAATTTCAAAATATCCCTTCGCCAAACGGCGAAGGGATAATATTTGTGGATTTTCCGCCTTGATTTTAGGCGGGCGGCAGAGTAAAATCATATAAATGTATTTTTTCAGACAGTGAGGTGGTATGATTTGATAAAAAAGCTCTCGCACAGCGTTCGCGAGTACAAGTTCCCCGCGATAATCACGATGCTTTTCATTATCGCGGAGGTCGTTATCGAGGCGATAATCCCCTTTAAGACAGCCGAGCTCGTCAACCTGATAAACAGCGGTCTCGATATGGGAAGCATCCTCTCGACGGGCGCCGTGCTCGTCGTTCTCGCAGTGCTCAGCCTCTCATGCGGCGGCCTTGCGGGCTTTACCGCGGCAAAGGCGTCCACCGGCTTTGCCAAAAACTTAAGGCACGATATGTTCTACAACGTGCAGACCTTCTCCTTCTCCAATATCGACAGGTTCTCCTCGTCCTCCCTCGTAACGAGGATGACGACGGACGTTCAGAACGTCCAGATGGGCTTTATGATGCTGATAAGGATAGCCCTGCGCGCCCCCTTAAACTTCATCTTTTCCGTTATCATGGCGTACAGGATGGGCGGCGCTCTCGCCACGAGCTTCGTAGTACTGATCCCGGTGCTGATC
Source organism: uncultured Eubacteriales bacterium (assembly GCA_900317385.1). Lineage (GTDB taxonomy): Bacteria > Bacillota > Clostridia > Oscillospirales > Oscillospiraceae > RUG626. Next base: position 26,369 of record ONGN01000005.1, on the reverse strand, counting down.
GCCGGCCTTATGGTGATCGCGAAAAAGGCGATGCCCGCCTTCCGCTCCGTATTTAAAAAATACGATAAGATGAACGAATCCATCGAGGAGAACGTCCGCGCCATGCGCGTCGTGAAGAGCTTCTCGAGGGAGGAATACGAAAAGACGAAGTTTGCCTCCGCTTCCGACAACATCAAAAACGACTTCACCCACGCCGAGAGGATAGTCGCCCTGAACTCCCCGCTCATGCAGCTCTGCGTCTACGGGAATATGGTCTTCGTCCTCCTCGTCGGCTCGCAGATCGTTATTAAAAACCACGGCACGATCATAAACGTCGGTCAGATCTCCGCTATGCTGACCTACGGTATGCAGATACTTATCAGCCTTATGATGCTGAGCATGGTCTACGTTATGATGACGATGGCGGCTGAGGCGGCGAAGCGCGTCTGCGAGGTGCTCGACGAGAAGCCGAGCATAGTATCCCCGGAAAAGCCCGTCACCGAAGTGGCGGACGGCTCTATAGACTTCGACGGCGTCAGCTTCAAATACTTTGCGGATGCGAAAAAGGACGCTCTCAGCGGCGTTGACCTGCATATAAAATCCGGAATGACGGTCGGCATACTCGGCGGCACCGGCGTTGGAAAAACGACCCTCGTTCAGCTCATCCCGAGGCTTTACGACGTTACCGAGGGCTCGCTCAAGGTCGGCGGAGTCGACGTCCGCGACTATGACCTTCAGGTCCTGCGCGACAGCGTCGCCATGGTTTTGCAGAAAAACGAGCTTTTCTCCGGCACTATCGCGGAGAATCTCCGCTGGGGCAACGAGTCCGCTTCCGATGAGGAGCTTCGCGAAGCCTGCCGTCTCGCCCAGGCGGACGACTTTATCATAAGCTTCCCGGACGGCTACGAGACACATATCGAGCAGGGCGGCACCAACGTCTCCGGCGGTCAGAAGCAGAGGCTCACGATCGCCCGCGCCCTTCTCAAAAAGCCGAAGATACTCATTCTCGACGATTCAACGAGCGCCGTCGATACGAAGACCGACGCCCTTATCCGCCGCGGCTTCAGGGAATACATACCCGACACCACGAAGATAATAATCGCTCAGCGCGTCGCCTCCGTTGAGGACGCCGATCTCATCCTCGTTATGGACGGGGGCAGGATAGTTGAGATGGGTACACACGCAGAGCTTATGAGCTCAAGCGAGATCTACCGTGAGACATACTACCAGCAGACGAAGGGAGGCGAAAGCGATGGCAAGGAATGATCGCCGCCCTCAAAACGAAGCTGACGGCAAGAAGCGCCCGCCCTTTAATTTCAAGGCGATAAAGAGAACGGTCGGCTTTGCGCGGAAGTTTTATCCCGTGCTATTCCCCATGATCTGCCTGCTGACCATATTCTCCTCCGCCGTTTCGGCGATACCCGCCGTGTTTACACAAAAGGTCATTGAGATCATCGGGACCTTTACCGAATCCGGCGACTGGGACAGCGCCATAAGGCAGATACTGCCGCTCATTATCATTCTCGCCTCTCTCTACGTTCTGAGCCTTATCGCCATGCTCTTCCAGACCCAGCTTTCGGCTATCCTCACACAGGGCTTTTTGAACAAGATGCGCAAGGCCCTGTTCAACAAGATGCAGGATCTGCCGATCAAGTATTTCGACACGCATAAGCACGGCGACATAATGAGCCACTACACGAACGACGTTGACACCCTGCGCGAGCTTATCAGCCAATCCATACCGGCGGTGCTCCGCTCCGGCTCCATCGTTATCGTCGTATTCTTCATTATGATATGGTTCTCTCTGCCCCTCACCCTGCTCATCATTCTCGGTGTCATTATGATGCTCTTCGTCTCCACGAAGCTCGGCGGCGGAAGCGCGAGATACTTTGTAGCTCAGCAGAGATCTGTCGCCGCGACCGAGGGCTACGTTCAGGAGATGATGGCCGGTCAGAAGGTCGTAAAGGTCTTTAACCACGAGGCAAAGGCCGCCGAGGGCTTCGACAGGCTGAACGAGGAGCAGTGCGAAAACAGCCGCAAGGCGAACGCCTACGCGAACACGCTCGGCCCGATAATAATGAATATCGGCAACATCCTCTACGTGCTTATCGCCGTTCTCGGCGGACTTTATCTCATCTCCGGCCTTCCCAATCCCGCCGTCGGCGGAATATTCGGAAGGTTCCCCGTTCTTGACATCTCCATTCTCGTCGCCTTCCTCAATATGGTAAAGCAGTTTACCGGAAACATTAACCAGCTCTCGCAGCAGGTGAACGTTATCGTAATGAGTATGGCGGGAGCGCAGCGCGTCTTTGATCTTATGGACGAGGCGCCCGAGGCTGACGAGGGCTACGTCACCCTCGTAAACGCCGAGATTGCGGACGACGGCAGCATAAGGGAGACCGAGGAGCACACCGGAAAATGGGCGTGGAAGCACCCTCATCAGGCGGACGGCACGGTTACCTACACCGAGCTTCGCGGCGACGTTCGTATGTTCGACGTCGACTTTGCCTACGAGGAGGGCAAGACCGTTCTCCACGATATAACGCTCTACGCCGAGCCGGGTCAGAAGGTCGCCTTCGTCGGCGCCACCGGAGCCGGAAAGACGACTATCACGAACCTTATCAACCGCTTTTACGATATCGCCGACGGCAAGATACGCTATGACGGCATAAACGTGAACAAAATCAAAAAGAGCGATCTTCGCCGTTCTCTCGGCATCGTTCTGCAGGAAACGAACCTGTTCACCGGAAGCGTTATGGATAACATACGCTACGGAAAGCTCGACGCCACGGATGAGGAGTGCATCCGTGCTGCGAAGCTCGCGGGAGCGGACGACTTCATCACGAGGCTTCCGCAGGGGTACGCAACCGAGCTTCGGTCTAACGGATCCAATCTCTCGCAGGGTCAGCGCCAGCTCATCGCCATCGCGAGAGCCGCCGTCGCCGATCCCCCGGTCATGATTCTCGACGAGGCCACGAGCTCCATCGACACCCGCACCGAGGCTATAGTCCAGCGCGGTATGGATAAGCTGATGGAGGGCAGAACGGTGTTCGTTATCGCCCACAGGCTCAGCACCGTTATGGATTCAGACGTCATTATGGTGCTCGACCACGGGCGCATAATCGAGCGCGGCACCCACGATCAGCTCATAGCCGAAAAGGGCACTTACTACCAGCTCTACACCGGAGCCTTTGAGCTTGAATAATTTTAAATCACCTCGGAAAAATAACTCCGAGGTGATTTTTTATGCCCCAAAAGAAGAAAAAGCCCCAATATCCGGACGGCGACAGCATAAGGCTCGACCCGGAAAAGAGGCTCTGCGAGGAATTTGACTCCGTTAGCGTAAAGAAATTCTCAGCCCCGGACTGGACTGAGATGGGCGTCCGCGTGCTCGATAACTGCGCGGAGGAAAACGAGAAATGAAAAAAGCGAAGGATGGGAGGCGACGTCTTCCGTCCTTCGCTGCTTTTTAATCCAGCTCTATGACCTTGAGCTGGCTTGCGGAGAGGCCCGTCTCCGATATTATCACGTCCGTTATCTGGGCGACGCCGGCGTTAGATAGGCTCACCTCGCAGGCAACCGTCACCGTTGCGGAGTCCTCTGTCAGGTACACGACGCAGTCGGTAAAGCCCTTTGATTTTATTATCGTCTCGATCTCCGTCTCCTTCAGGGCGAGGTCGGCAAGCTCCGCCATCTTTTTGAGCGCTGCGTCGACCGTCTCGCTGCTCGCGCCCTCGGATTTGGACACGGCCTCGAGAGCGGATTGGGCCTCGTCCCTCGCCTCCTTGCGCTGCAGCCTTATCGCGGCAAATCGCTCCTCAAGCATAGTGAGGGCGGCGTTCTTTTTCGCGTCGGGATCCGGCTCGGCGTAGTACAGCCCCGTCTCCGCCGTTTTCTCATCCTGATTGTCGCTTTCCGAGGTCTCGGCCGAGATCGTCCCGGCACTGCCGGCTGTCTCGGTCTTATCCGTGCTCTCCGAGCCCGCGTTCAGTATCTCTTCTCCCTTTTTTGCCGCCTCCTCGGTCTTCTTATCGTAAGACCAGTTCAAGTATACCGCCACGCAGACGAAGACGAGTACCGTGATTATCACGGCGTTTCTCTTAAAAACCTTCATTTTTTAGTCCACCCTTCACTTTGATTTCAGCACCGTTATCTTATCGGCGCTGAGCCCGGTAAGGCTCTGAACGGCCCTCGTGACCCATAGCCGCACTGAGTCGGAGCCCGCGCCCGAACAAGCCACCACGCAGCCGACGTACTCCGGCTTTATCCTTTTTACGACAACTGCCTCCGAGGTCCCCGAGCCCCGGGGCACTGTAACGGTAGTCGCCGTCTCCTCCCTTCCGTCGGAAGTAAGCCTCCTGTCCTCCATATACACCGTCTCCTCAGTGCCCTTTACCGAGAGGCGCACGCTCGCGCTCCCCACCCCCTCCACGCTTTCAAGGAAGCTCCTTATTCTCTCCTCCTCTGCCTCAACGGAAAAGCCGACTTCGTTTGTATCCGCGCTCTCGGGCGCTTCAGCGTCCGCCTTTTCCGTCTTTGCAGATGAGGGCCAGAGGAGAAGGATGGCTCCGATAGCGCCGATGGCAAAAAGAGCGGCGTTTTTCCGCAGAAGCTCCTTTGCTTTGCTGATACTAATTTTGATTTTCATCACCCGTACTCCATAATTGCCGCTCCTTCGGTATCCCAAGCTCAGCCTCGATATACGTCTTGAGCTTTTCCTTCGCCTTTTCGGGCGCATTCCCGCTTATCTCGACCCCCGTCGGGTACCAGAAGCCCTCTTCCGCCCATTCGCACCTAACAGAGACCGAGAGGTCTGAAAGCTCAAGTTCTTCGGCTTTGTCCAATATATATTCATCGAGCTTCGATTCTATGATAAATCTCGTCCGCACCGCCGCCTTTTCCTCGCCGAGGGCAGCGCTCTCGCCGAGCTCCTGTCTGTATCTTGCAGCTTCTTTTGAAAACTCGCTATAGTCAAAGCTGAGTACCGCGCTCATCAAAGCAGCCGCCGACATAAGCCCGCAGGCGAGGCGCACCGCCCTTTTTGCCGCCCCCTCCGGCGCAAGCGTAAGCGCGGCGGACGATACGAGAGCCGCGCCGACGAGCCTCAGTATCCACCCGGATATTGCGCTCATCATACGCCCGTCGCCCTCAGCGTCACGGTGACGGAAACTAAAAGCATGGCCGAGCATAGCCCCACCGTGCCCATCGAGAAGCCCATCGCCGTACCTATATCCCCGATCAGGGCTGATATCTCCTTCCCGGCTATCGGCTCAGAGAGAGCAGCCGCCGCCTTGAAGGCAAGATGGTTTGCCGCCGCCTTTATAACAGGGCCAGCCGCTATCGCGATTATCGCTATCATTCCGATAACGCCCGCCGCCGATCTCAGCGCGTCAAGCCCGGCGGCGACGCTCTCCGAGGCGTCGGCTATTATCCTTCCGACCACGGGCACGAGATTTCCAATCGCCGTTCGCGTAAGCTTTACCGCCGCCGCGTCCACCCTTGCGGATATGGCCCCCGTTATCGTAAGGTAAAGCGTGAAGGCGGTGGCTATCACGATAAGAAGCGTGTTGATAGCCCATTTTATAAGCTTTACCGCCGAGCTTATCATACCGCCGAACGCCGCCGAGGCAGCCGAAGCCGCCACGAATGCGTAGACGAGCGGAACTATCACGCTTTTAGTAAGCGAGGTCATAAGCGCCATAAAAAGCGAGGCCGCGGCGAAATTTGCCGCCGAGCTTACAGCAGTACCCGTCACGGCTGAGGCCGAGGCCATTGTCGGGAGCAGGGCGGCGGAAAAGGCGCAGAGCTCGTCCATCGCCCGCTCGCAGCTTCCTATCATACTTCCCATCCCGCCCACGGCTGCAGCGGTCACGGCGAGCACTCCCGCAAGGCGCGAGGCGTTCATCCCCCCGCCCTCGCCTGTAAACGCGGCGCAGAGCGCCGTCAGCAGGGAGGCGGCAAACACCGCCGCCGCGTTTTTAATAGCGCCCTTTATCGGGTCCTCGCCGCCAAAGAAAGCCTTTACGACGATATCACCTAAAATGGCGCCAAGGTCGAAGTTCCCGCTCTCTATCTCCGAGGCCGCCTCTCTCGCCGCCTCGGGCGCGGCAGATACCACGTCGTCAAGTCCCTCAGCTCTCGCCGCCGCCGTCAGGGTAAGTAGCGCGAGCGCCGCAATCGCTATAGCCGTTTTCCTTAGCTTCACAAAAGTCCCCTCACCATCTCAAGTACGCTCTTAATAAGCGGAAGCGCGGCGAATATCCCGGCAGCCGAGCCCGTAAGCTCAACTGCCGAGGCAGCCGAGCCCATACCCGCGTCCTTCAGTACGTCCGCCGTCAGCCTCGCAACGACGCTTATACCCAGCGTCTTTAAAACGACGGCAAGGGCGGCGGAGTTTATCCCCGCCGTCTGGGCGAGGTCGCCCACGGACTCCGCTATCCCTCCGAGCGCGGACGCGGCTGTAAAGGCGGCGAAGAAAGCCGCCGCCGTGAGTATCGCAAGGCTCATCACGGGGCTGTCCTTTTTCAGCGCCTGGGCAATAAACGCGGCGGGTATGCATATCGCCGCTGCCTTTATCACTGTCTCCATCGGGCTTTTACAGGCCGAACAGCGATTTTATCAGGTCGAAAAGGCCGGATATCTCGCGGACTATCACCAGGAGCACCACGATGAGCCCCGCTATCGTGGTCATCAGCGCCTGCTCCTCCCGCCCCGATCTCATCAAGAGGATATTCAGCACGGCAACGAGTATGCCGACGGCGGCTATCTTAAAAATCAGGTCAACTTCCATAAGCTATCTCCGGCCTAAAGCATCAGAATAATAAATAAAGCGGCAGCGGCTATGGGAAGGATAAGCTTCAGCCTGCCTTCCTTCTGCCGCTTCTTCTCAAGAAGCTCAAGCATTGAACCGAGCCTTGACTCAGCCCTCTCTAACAGGGCGGAGACGGTCTCTCTGTCATACCGTCCAAGCCCAGAGCCCACCTCGATCACCGCGTCTCTCTCCTCTTTCGAGACGGCGTCCAGCTCCTCAGCCGCCTCCGTCCATATTTCCGCGAACGTCTTTTCTCCGAGCCTGTCCATCCCGGAAAGCACTGCGGAATAAAAGTCCCGCGTTCTCCCGCCGGATCTTTCTCTCGCCGCCTCAAGCGCCTCCTCCGTCGTCACAAGCCCGGAGGAGATCTCCGATCTCAGAATAAGAAATGAGGCGGCGAGGGATTGAAGCGTATTCTCCCTCAGTCTCGCCCGTCTCAGGCCCTCAAGCCCCGTGATAAGAGCCGCCGACAGAATGAGAAGGGCGCCGACGGTCTTCAAAGCATTGCCTCCCTTAAGTAGCTTCTGCGCCCGCCGAGCTTTCTTATGATTATAAGCTCCTCAAACACTCCCGAGGCTAAGAGCGCGCGATATATGGGCCTTTCCGCAAGCTCTGTCCGTGACGCCGCGTGCGCCGTCGCGATAAGCTTAACTCCGCAGTGCGCCGCCCGCGTCATCGCCTCCGCGTCCTCCTCCGCCGTTATCTCGTCAATAGCTATGACCCCGGGATTCATTGAGCGGAGCAGCATACTGACCGCCCTTGCCTTCGGGCAGCCGTCTAACACGTCCGTCCTGCGCCCCACGTCCATAGTCGGCTCACCTTCGAAGAAAGCCGCTATCTCGCTCCTCTCGTCGCAGAGGCCGACCCTCGGCCCGCCCGCAGCGTCTGATATGTACCGCACGAGGTCGCGCAGAAGGGTGGTCTTTCCGCCGCCCGGCGGTGAGATGATGAGCGTCGATCTGACCTCTCCTCCGGAATACACGGAGTCGATTATTGGAACGCAGGCGCCCTTATGCTCCCGTGAGATCCTTATTGCGGCCGAGGATACGGAGGTAAAGCCGCCCGGCTCACCTCCCGAGAGGCCGACCGCCCCGCAAAGTCCTACGCGGAAGCCGCCCTTCGCGGTGATGAAGCCCTCTGCAAGTCTCGACGAGGCGGAGTGTACCGAGGCGCCGGTCGCGGCCTCGAGCACGAAGCCGAGCTCCCGCTTTGTGACCGGATCGCCGCCCATGCTCCTCTCGCCCTCCGGCATAACTACGCTCGCCGGGTACCCGAGGCGAAGCCTGAACTCCTCGCACGATGCTCGCTCTTCCCTCTTGAGCTCCCTCGCCCTATCCCTTAGATTATGCGGCAAAAGAAGCGCCGCCCTGTCAAATCTCTCTACCGCTCCGCTAACGCGCTCCATGGCTCGTCCTCCCTTTCCGTACTATTGTATTAGCGCCCGGGCGGATATAGTACATAAAAAAAGCGCCCCCGCGGGGGCGCTGAATGCTGTATGGTTTATAATAAAAGCTCGGTCTGTTTGCGTTTAAGATAGAAGCGGTCGGCGATCATGGCGATAAACTCGGAATTTGTCGGCTTGCCCTTGAGCCCGGAGACCGTGTAGCCGAAATACTTTTGAAGCACCTCTACGTCGCCTCTGTCCCAGGCTACCTCGATGGCGTGGCGAATAGCCCTCTCCACCCTTGACGGGGTAGTGCCGAACTTCGCGGCCACCTCGGGATACAGCACCTTCGTCACCGCGCTCAGAACGTCCATATCGTTTATCGCGTAAACTATCGCCTCGCGCAGATATTGATAGCCCTTGATATGAGCGGGTATGCCGATCTCGTGGATTATATCGGTGACTCCGGTCTCAAGGTCTACCCTCTCTTTATTGGCGAGCCGCTTCTCGGCTTTGCCCTCCTCCGATCTTCCGGTGATCTGCCTTATCCTTCTCGTGATAAGCTCGGCAGAGCAGGGCTTCGAGAGATAATACGCGGCTCCGAGCGAGGCGGCGGCGGATACGGTCCTCTCGCCAACGAGGCCGGATACGACTATCACCTCCGGTCTTTTATCCTCCGGCAGAGCGGAGATGAGCTCCATAAGCTCCAGACCGTCCATATCCTTCAGAACGAGGTCGATAACCGCGACCCTCGGTTTTTCCGCCTTGATAAGTTCAAGCGCCTTTATCCCGCTCCCGGTCTTCCCCGCCACGGTTATATCCGCCTCGGCGTTCAGCGTCTCGCACAGCAGGTCTCTGAAATCATCGCCCGCGTCGGCGACGATTACCTTGATTTTATCGTCCATCAAACAAACCTCCATCGTAAGATTCACTCCACAATCCCTAACTGAGTATAATGTAACACATTGAGACAGCATTTGCAAGACAAAATTGGAAAATTTTGAAAATTATTTCCTGTAATTGGCTCAGCTCAAAATCTGCCGCTGATTTATGGTCATTTTTATGAGAGAGAGCAATTTTTTGCGGAATAATAAATTAAAATTGTTTCGAGCGCTGATTTTCCGAAACAGGGCAAGGCAAAAACGAGATTTTTTTACTTTAGTTCTTTTGAGTGAGCGTGAAATGATAAGCTCGTCCGTAATTTTATGTGAAAGGAGAATTATATTTTATAATGAAGCTAAAAACAATTTCCGCTTTTTTCCTTGCTGCGCTACTGACGGCGTCGCCCGCCTTAGCCGCTGAAGCTCCGGACGAGCTTGTGCCGCTCGGCGACGTGGTCGGCATCAGCGTAAAGTCCGGCGGAGTTGAGATAGCGGAGCTTTCTTATATTGAAACGGAGTCGGGGTCGGTATCTCCCGCGGGCGAGGCGGGTCTTGAGGCGGGTGACGTTATCGTAAAGGCCGGCGCTCGAAAGGTGTCCTCCGTATCCGATATCGCGCTGGCTCTCACTGACGCGCGCGGCGGTGAGATAACCGTAGTTTATTTAAGGCGCGGCAGCGAACGCTCGGCGGTCATAAAGCCCATCGTTAATAACGGCGTCGCTCTCATCGGCATCTGGGCGAAGGACGGTATAAGCGGGATCGGTACTTTGACCTTCTTTGACCCCGAGAGCGGAGTTTTCGGCGCCCTCGGCCATTCTGTCAGCGAAGGGGCGGAGAACGGCCTTTACGATTCAGGAAAGCTCCATCCGGCGAGGATATCCGGCGTCGTGCCGGGAAAGCCCGGCGCTCCCGGCCAGCTTGGCGGCTCGATTGACGGAAGCGAGGATAGCGGCGATATTATGCGAAACTCGAGCGCGGGTATATTCGGCAGGCTCAGGGAGATTGCCGGAGAGCACTCAGATCCCATCCCCGTAGCTTCCAAAGCCGAGATAAGCGCCGGGCCGGCCGTTATTCTCTCGGGCGCGGGCGGGAGCGTAAAGGAATATTCGATAGTTATTGAAAAGGTATATCCCACCTCGGATGATCTCAGGTCTATGCTGATAAGAGTGACCGACGAGGAGCTTATCGGACTTACGGGCGGGATAGTGCAGGGTATGTCGGGAAGCCCGATAATACAGAACGGTAAGCTCGTCGGCGCGGTGACACACGTTCTCGTCTCCGACCCCACGAGGGGGTACGGCATATCCATCGAGGAGATGCTCGCTGAATGTGAGAGCTGCGGGCTGTACGAAACGGCGGCATAAGGCAGTACCGGGATCGGGGCAGAATGGCCCTGATCCCGCGTTTTTCGCATTTCCAGCTTAACGCTTCTTTCATTTTTCGTGGTTTTCACCTTATCCGCGCCCGCAATATGCAATTATTTTATGTAATAAAATTCTTGACAGGTGCACTTTAAGGTATTAAAATGCGGGTTAGTTATTTTGTAAACAGGAGGCTTATCCCAAATGAAAAACGAATATATGCTGTCCGTTCTTGAGACTGTGAAGAAGCGCAACCCCGGCGAGCCCGAGTTCATTCAGGCCGTTACCGAGGTTTTCGAGACCCTCGAGCCCGTTATCGAGAAGCGCCCCGACCTCGTTAAGGCCGGAGTTCTTGAGCGCCTTGTAGAGCCCGACCGTCAGATCGTTTTCCGCGTTCCCTGGGTGGACGACAACGGAAAGGTGCAGGTCAACCGCGGCTTCCGCATTCAGTATAACGACGCCATCGGCCCCTACAAGGGCGGAATCAGGCTTCACCCCTCCGTATACATGGGCATCATCAAGTTCCTCGGATTCGAGCAGATCTTTAAGAACAGCCTTACCACCCTTCCCATGGGCGGCGCCAAGGGCGGCTCCGACTTTGATCCCAAGGGCAAGAGCGATAACGAGGTCATGCGCTTCTGCCAGAGCTTTATGAGCGAGCTTTACAAGCACATCGGCAAGGACATCGACGTTCCCGCAGGCGATATCGGCACCGGCGCCCGTGAGATCGGATATATGTTCGGAATGTACAAAAAGCTCACCGGCGAGTGGAGCGGCATCCTCACCGGCAAGGGCATCCCCTACGGCGGAAGCCTTGCCCGTACCGAGGCTACCGGCTACGGTCTCTGCTACTTCACCGACGAGATGCTGAAGGCGAACGGAAAGAGCTTTGAGGGCGCCACCGTCGTTATCTCCGGCTCCGGCAACGTCGCCATTTATGCCTGCCAGAAGGCCACCGCTCTCGGCGCGAAGGTCGTAGCGATGTCCGACAGCAACGGCTACATCCACGATCCCGACGGCATCGACCTTGCCGCCGTTAAGCAGATCAAGGAAGTCGAGCGCAAGCGCATCAAGGAGTACGTCGCCACCCATCCGAACGCGACCTACACCGAGGGCTGCAGCGGCATCTGGACTATCCCCTGCGATATCGCCCTTCCCTGCGCCACTCAGAATGAGATCAACAAGGAGAGCGCCGAGGCTCTCGCGAAGAACGGCTGCTACGCCGTTTCCGAGGGCGCGAATATGCCCTCCACCCCCGAGGCCATCGAGGTCTACTTCGCCAACGGCATGCTCTACGGCCCCGCGAAGGCAGCGAACGCCGGCGGCGTCGCCACCTCCGGTCTTGAGATGAGCCAGAACTCCCTGCGCCTCTCCTGGAGCTTTGAAGAGGTCGATGAGAAGCTGCACGGCATTATGAAGAACATCTTCGCCGCCTGCGACTCCGCCTCCAAGGAGTACGGTATGCCCGGCAACTATATGGCGGGCGCCAATATCGCCGGCTTCCTCAAGGTCGCCGAGGCGATGAAGGCTCAGGGCTGCGTATAATAACTAAACTACTTACAAAAATCGGGCTCCCGTTTGGAAGCCCGATTTTTGTATAATTCAAAACTTTACTATCTCGATGCTGTCGTCGTCGGCTCCGGCCTCGACCTCGAGGATAGTTACCTCGTAGGAATATTCGTCGGAGATCCGCACCGTTGCCCTCTCTCCGGGCTTTTTTCCCATTATCGCTCTGCCTATGGGCGATTCCTTAGATATCCTGCCCTCCATGGGATTCTGGCGCAGGGTGGTTACTATATGCACCCACTCCTCGCTCCCGTCGTCCTCCATTTTGAGCTTTACCTTTGAGAACAGGGCGACTTCCCCCGCCTTCGTTTCCGGCGCGTCTATCACCTTCGCGGTGGCTATCATACGCTTTAAGTATCTTATGCGGCTGTCGTTTCTGTTCTTCTCTTGCTTTGCCGCCTTATACTCGAAGTTTTCCGAAAGGTCGCCGAAGCCGCGCGCGATCTGCACCTCCTCGATAAGCTTGGGGCGCAGCTCACGTTCGCGGTAGTCGATCTCCTCCTGCATCTTTTTTATGTCAACCTGAGTCAGCTCGTCGTACATATTAATCTCCGTTTCGCGATGAAGGCGGGCGTAATTGCCCGCCTTCGTGGTTTTTATTCCTCGGTCTCTTCTTTGATCTCTTCTGCGGTCTCCTTTACCTCTTCAGCGGTATCCTTGACTTCCTCGACGACCTCTTCGACTACCTCGACGGTCTCCTCAGGGGTCTCTTCGGTCTTGGCCTTGAAGGCGGTGACGACCTCGTCGGCCTTTTTGCTGACGGTGTCGACTACCTTGCCGACGAATTCCTTCGTGGCGCCCTTGACCTCCTGCACCTTCTCGTTGGCGTTCACCTTGTCGATGAAATCCTTGGTGGCGGTCTTGGCCTCGCCGAACTTCTGTACGGCGATATCCTTGAGCTCGCCCGCCTTCTGAACGACGGCGTCCTTTATCTCGCCGGCTTTTTCTCCGAGATCCTTCACTTTCTTCTCCTCCTCATCGCAAGCGCACTTGCAGCATTCTTTCTCCTCGCCCTCGGCCTCAGGCTCGGCGGTGTCCTCGGAAGCGGCCTCCTCGATTATCACCTCGACCTCGACGTCCTCTTCCTCCTTAGCCGCCTTGAGAGTCTCAAGCTCTGCCGTCTTCGCCTCAATGTCGGCAACGGCCGTTTTGAGCTTCATAACGGTTTCGGTGAAGTCGGTGTCGTAATCCTCGCCGTATTTCTCGAAATACTTCTTGCCGAGCTCCTCATAGACCTTGCCGAGGCCGGCCTTTCCGGCGGCTATCTCGGCGGTGAGCTTCGTTTTCTTCGCAAGATTGGTGCTGCGCGCGCCGATATCGCGGGCAACTACCGCGCCCTTATCGGCAAGAGTGCCGACAGTCTCCAAAAACTTCTCCATCAGTTCGTTAAGATCAATTGCCATTTTATTTTACCTCCAATGTATTTTTTTATTCCGCATTGCCGGGTTTTTCCGGCGCTTTATTACAAAGCATATCCTTGGGATCATGCTTTTTTACGGTTCTGTTGATAATTAAAAGCGCGACGGCTATTACGCAGGTTACGGCCGCCAGAAGCTGGCTGACCCTTATCACGGTGCCGGGGATATAGAGGCTGTCCGTTCTCAGCCCCTCTATTACCGCCCTTCCGAGGCCGTACCACGCGAGATACATTAAAAGCACCTCGCCGTCGTATCTCCGCTTCTTCGATAGAAAGTGCAGGATAAAGAAGCCCGCGAAATTCCAAAGGGACTCATACAGGAACGTGGGATGAACGTAAGTCGTCACTCCCCCGTATGTAAGGCCCATACGCCAGGGAAGGTCGGTCTCGTAGCCGTAAGCCTCCCTGTTCATAAAGTTGCCCCAGCGGCCGATGAACTGTCCGATCAGAAAGCCGATGCAGACAAGGTCTAAAAGCGCGAGCGGCGTAAACTTTTTGATCTTTGAATAGACGATAACAGTCAGAAAAGCGCCGATCACTCCGCCGTAAATGGCGATGCCGCCGTTCCAGATGGCGATATAGTCTATAAAGCTCGCGTCCTTGAATAGCTCCGGATAGAAGATTATATAATAGAGCCTTGCGAAGATGAGCGATACCGGAAGCCCGATTATCACGGCGTCGTAAATATTGTCCTCCTTAAGGCCGAACTCCTTTGATCTCTTCGCGCAGTACAGAACGGCGAGGAAGAAGCCGACCGCTATTATGACCCCGTACCAGTGTACGGTGAGAGGACCGACCTTGAACGACGACGCGGGATTAATCGCAAAATCCCCGAACATCGGAAACGATATAGTGCCGTCAGCCATAGATACCTCACTCCTTTCTTTGGACCACCGAGACGGAAAGCCTCTCCCCGGTGAGCCACGTTTTCAAAAAATCTCTAACCTCGTCTGCCGTTACGTCCTTCAGCATAGGCGCGGTTTCAAAGTAATCGTAACCCCCGGCTGCGCCGAGCGCCAGATTATACGCGATATTATCAAATGAATTTAGGGCCCTGAGCTCGTCGCCCATAGCCGCCTTTTTCCTGCGGGCAAAATATTTCTCGTCGATTCCACCGTCCGCGAGCCTTTTTGCCTCCGCCAGCACTCTCTCCGTTACCTCGTCCGGCCTTGCCGTTTCGCCGCCGAAGGAGAGGAAGGACACCCCGTTCGACCTCTCGAAGTCATAGGAAAAGGTCTCGTTTATAAGCCCCTCGGAATAAAGCTCGGAATAGAGCGGAGAAGCCTCGGAAAGCAGTGTGTTCAGGCTCAGAGCAGCTACAAGCTCGGCTCTCACGCCATCGGCTCCGCCTGACGGCGAATCCGTCTTCGCCCCGGCGAGGAAGATCGTCTCAGCGACTTCCATTTTGGCGGTCACACGCTTTTTCGCAGGCTCGAGTTTCTCCCTGACCTTCTCTCTTTCCGGCGACATGCGGTAGCCCCGGGGGAAAAGCCTTTCGGCCTCTTTCCGAACGCTTATCGGGTCCAGGTCGCCGACGGTCACGAGGGTCATATTCTCCGGAACGTAAAAAGCGGAGTGGCAGGTCCTTAAAAGCTCGTCCGTTATCCCTGAAATGCTCTCCACCGTTCCGACGACGGGCTCCCTTATCGGGTGCTTTTTGAAAAGTCCCTTTAAAAGCCCGTAATATACGGCGTGGTCCGGGTCGTCCTCGCTCATTTTTATTTCCTGAGCGATTATTCCCTTCTCACGCTCGACGCTCTCCTTCGTAAATCCCGGCCTCGTCACGAAGCCGACGAGGGTCTCAAGGTTCTCATAAAAATCGCTTACGCAGTCGAAGTGGTATGCCGTCATTTCAGAGGAGGTAAAGGCGTTCACGTTCGCGCCTCTCCTCGTCATCACCGTCATAGCGTCCTCTCCGCCCTCGAGCTCAAACGCCTTATGCTCAAGGAAGTGCGCCACTCCGGCGGGCGTATCCGTCCACTCTCCGCCCTGCTTAAACCTTCTGTCCGCCCCGCCGTAATGCACGGCAAGAAAAGCGAGGCTGCGGTTATATTCCTTCTTGGGAACGACGATGAGGCGGAGCCCGTTATCGAGCCTCTCTCGCCAGCACTGCTCGCCGATCCTTCCGTATTCATATTTATTGAACATCGTCGCCGCCCCCGTTTCTCAGGGTAAAAACGCTGTCAAGCGCAAGGCCGCGGAATATCTCCATAACGTCCTCACGGCTCACCTCTTCAGAAAGAGCCGCAATGTCGTCCGCCCCGAGTTCAAGGCCGCTCAGCCCGAAGTCGAGATAAGCCGCCTCAAGAGCGGGCTGGGAGTCGCAGACGGAGAGATACGCCGTGACAATGGACTTTTTCGCCGTTTCAAGCTCCCAATCCTCAAAGTCTCCGGCCTTGAGCGCGGCTAACTGCGCCTCGATCTCGGCGCGTGCGTCTCCGAGCTTTTCGCCGTCGACTCCCGATGATATCAAGAGGACGCCTTTATGGCTGTCAAGCCCGCTCGAAACGTAGTAGCAGAGGCCAAGCCTCTCGCGGACGTTCATAAAAAGCTTTGAGGTCGGCGCCCCGCCGAGCATTGCGTTTGCCACGGAAAGCGCGGCTCTGTTCGGCCGCCTCATAGCGTCGCCCACTCGGTAGCCCATGCAGAGCCTTGCCTGTGTCAGCTCCATCGTCTCCGTAAACTCGCGGGCGGGGCCCTTGGGCGCGTACCTTATCTCAGTGGTCGGAAGAGGCGTTATCTCCCTTCTCGGCAGGCCGGAGAGCGCATCTCTAACGGCTCTCGCGACCCTGTCCGGGTCGGCCGAGCCGCAGTAGAACACCTCGACCGGAGCGCAGCCGATAAGGCTGCGGTAGTGGTTCGTAAGCGTGGCGACGGTTATCTTCTCCGCCTCGCGCAGCCTTCCCAGCTTCGGGACGGAATATCTCTCCCTGTCGCACATATTCTCAAGGAGCCTGTGTGAAGCGTAGCTCCGCTTATCGTTGAGCTCTGACTTTATATCGGCGATAAGGTTATCTCTCTCCGTCTCCACGTAGTCGCGGCGGAGCCTTCCGCCCGCGATCGCGGGCATAAGAAGCATCTCGCCAAGAAGCTCGGAAACTTTCTCGATGATGCCCGTTCCCCTGCCGACGAACGCCTCGTCGACGAAGTCGGCATAGAAGCCCACGCACTGTACCTCGCCCCTTTTTCTCAGAACGGGCTCGAGCCTTGCCCCGTAGAGCTCGTCAAGATAAGCCTCGATGCTGACCATATCGGGATGCGAGGCGGTGCCCCTGCGAAGAACGTAGGGCAGGACGGCGTTCAGCGCCGCCGTTTTCTTATCGAGCGGGCAGATAAGGCTGAGCGATATCGCCCCGGTTTTGAATTTTCGGGTGCTCACGCATTTAAGGCGGACTCCTCTCATTATATCAAAGGTCGTTGTAATCAGGGCAATTCACCTCCGTTCCTCATCTATCAAATTGTATTATACTACGAAAGGGACAAATTGGAAATGAAATTATTGTTAAATTTTCTTATCCGGTAGCCGTCGGGGCTGTAAGCCTCTCCGTTTACCCTTATCCCGCTCCCCGATATCTCTATTTCAAGGTCGAAAAGCTTTACCGAGACAGGGCCGAAGGAATCCGGCACGCGGGGTTCGATATACAGTCTGCCGTCCCTCAGCTTGAGGCCTAAAAGGTGCTCCGCGACAGCCCTGTGATACCAGCCCGCGGCGCCGGTGTACCAGCTCCAGCCGCCGCGGCCCACGTTATCAGCGTTTGAATAAACGTCGCCCGCCAGAACGTAGGGCTCCAGGCAGTATTCCTCCGTATCTCTCATTGAGGGCAGAATAGCGTAAAGAAGCTCGCAGCCCTTTTCCTCCATACCCGATTCGAGAAGGGCGATCGCGAGCCAAACGGCGGCGTGGGTATACTGCCCGCCGTTCTCCCTGAAGCCGGGAGCGTAGCTCTTTATATAGCCCGGCTCGGCCTTTTCGTCGTGGAACGGCGGGGTAAAGAGCTTCACAAGGCGGGTCTTTTCATCGTAAAGGAGCTCAAGCGCGGTCTTAAGCGCCGTCTCGCATTTTGCCCCGTCCGCTCCCGCGAACACGGCGAAGCTCTGAGCTATCGAATCTATCGCGCATTCCTCGGAGTCCTTTGCGCCGAGAGCTTCCCCGCCCGCGTAGTAGCCCCTCAGGAATCTGTCGTTCTCAAAGGCGGACTCTCCTGCTTGGAGCAGTTTCTCCGCCGCCCTTTCGTATCTTCCGGCGCTCTCTCTGTCTCCGAGCCTTGCGAGCAGTCGTGAAAGGCCGCTGAGCGATACCGAGGCGAAGAACGCGAGCCAAACGCTCTCGCCGCCGACCTCGTTCATACCGTCGTTCCAGTCTCCGCCCAGCATTCGCGGAAGGCCGTGTGTGCCGACGCCGCGCGATAGAAAGAGGTCGGCAGCCCTTTTCGCATGCTCGATAAGCGTACCCTCCCCCGATCTTTCCGCCGTCTCATACCTGTCCCTTTCATTATCCGCAAGCGGAAGTGACGAGAGATAAGGCGCGATATGCCTGCATATCGCAAGCTCGCCCGTTTTAAGCGCGTACTCGGAGAGAGCCCACGGCAGCCAAAGAAGATCGTCGGAGCAGTGCGTTCGCACGCCTCTGTCGCCCTCTCCCGAAGACGAAGGGTGCCACCAGTGCATAACGTCGCCCTCTAAATACTGATGCGCCGCCGCGAGCTTTATTACTTCCGCGGCTATATCCGGCTCAGTCAGAAGAAGGTTTACCGCGTCCTGAAGCTGGTCGCGGAAGCCGTAAGCCCCGCCGAGCTGGCTTGCGCCGGTCCTGCCCATCAGTCTTGAGGATAAGGTCTGATACCTTGCCCACGAGGCGGCGTAGGTCTCAAGCCTTCCGTCCGCCGTTTTAAAGCTGAAAAGGCCGAGCCTTTCCCTCCATCTGTTTTTTACGGCGTTCAGGGCGTCCAGCGCCGTTTTCTTATCCGTCAGCGCTCGAAGATCGCCTGAGCCGCCCGAGCCTGCGGCGATAACGATGCCGTCGAGAGCGTCATACTCTGCTGCGGCGCAGGCGTCCTCGCCGAAGCCCAGCGTGCCGTCAAGCCTTCCTGAGAGAAGGCTTTTCATGCTCGTAGTAAACGCCGCGGGCTCACGTGAGGCCGTGAGCATAAAGCTCACCGACGGCCCTGCTGATATCATACCGTTTTCGTACTCCGTCCTCGTGTTTTTCGCAGGTCTCCAGCCGCTTCCGAGGCTTAAGCGGGATGAGTATCTAATCCTGTCGCCCTCCGAGGCTCCGCGAAGCTCGATTATCAGTACCCGGCAGAGAGCGCCCTCCGGCACGAACGCCGTCACTCTCGTCTTTACTCCGTCGATATCCCTCTCCCACGAGGTCCAGCCGAAGCCGTGCCTTACGAGGGTCGACCACTCCAGTCCGTCGGCAAAGAGGGAGATCTCCGCATCTCCGCGAACGAGGCTTAGTCTCTCCGGCCCCTCGGCAGAAATCCCGTCCGCTACCCACGGGGTGAGCTGGCGCTCCCTCGCGTTTAACGCCCACATATGGCCCGCTCCGCACTCAGAGGCGAGATATCCGAAGCTCCCGTTCGTCAGTACGTTCACCCAGTTTAAGGGTGGGAGCTTTGAACGCATCGCCATCTCGAAAACGCCGTCGCCGCTGAGCTTGCAGGCGAGCTTTCCGTCGGATGCGAATACCGGCTCTTTTTCCGTCCTTAACCGTACCGGAGAGCTCGCTTCCCTCCGCCACTGCCCGTAAACGGCGTCGGCAAGCTCAAGTATCGCCTCTCTGCCCGCTGTCTCGTCTATAAGGTGAACTTTATCGTCGCCCTCCCGCCCGAGCTTTTTGAGCTCTGCGATGGCCGACCTTCTCTGGCGTCCGAGGTAGTCTCCGGAGTCGGTCAGCAGAAGGGCGAGATCGGATAACAATCCGTTTTCCGAGATAAAGGCGTGGAGCCTAATGAGCCTCTGCGCCTCCTCGGGTTTCGTCACGAGGGCGGCGATAAGCGGCCTGTCGCCGGAGACGCCGAAGCGCCAGAGGTCGGGCTGCGTGTGCGCCGTCTTCTTCGGCTGTCGGGCAGTTGGGAACATAAGCGGCGTGATAAGCCCCATAGCCTCTCTTACCTCCACCGCCTCGAGGCCGAGCATGAGGGCTGAGGCGTCAAGGCGGGTAATAGCCCCGCAGCCGCGGCTTTTCAGTATTTCTTTTCCCGCTCGCAGAGCCTCGCTTTCGCTGTCTCCGGCGGCGAGAGCTATCGTGAGCTCGGCCTGCCCGTTTTCAAGCCTGACCTTAATCTCACCCCCGGCGCATAATTCCGGAGAGGCGGATCTAAACTCAAAGCTTTCCGGCGAAGCTCCCCTTTTCATATGCGTAAAGTACCGCGTCTCCCTGTCCGCCGTAAGCGAGAGCCACGCCTCTTTAAGCTCGCCGCGTTTTCTCCTTCTGATAATAAGCGCGCCGTCATTAAGCTTTGCCTCCATGCAGAGCTTCCAAAAAGCGGGGTGGGAGTCGAAATCCCTTTTCGGAAGAAGGCAGGGCTCAAGCCAGGCGACGATCCTTATCTCGCGGGGCTTTTTATCCTGTGAGCTTATCCTTATCCTTCGGCACTCTCCCGTCTGACCGTCCGGCACGTATATCTCCGTCTCCGCCTTTATTTCGCCGAAGTCGGCTCTCAGCCCGGCGGCCCCCGATGAGAAAACCGCAGAATACTTGCCTCTCGGGCTGTATTCCGGCGCGGGCGTAAGTGGCAGAAGCTCGGTCTCCGTTCTGAGATAAAGCCTCAATCCGCCCCTGCCCTCCGGCTCAGGCTCCCAGCGGGCGATATCGAGCCCCCGGTATTTTGAAAGGCATTTTCCCGTGTCCGATATAAGAGCCGCGTATCTTCCGTTTGAGAGCGGCAGAACACGCGGAGCAATCGGGTCTGGCTCGGCTATGCTCTCGGAGTAGGCTCCCGCCTCAGCTCTCGGCGGCTTTTTCGGCGTTTTGATCTTCTCCCGGCTCAGGGTCAGAGCGCCGACCGGAAGTCTTTCCTCCAAGAGCTCGGAATAAGCTCTCATCCTGGGGTCGCGCATAAAGCGGGCTCTCATTCTTCCGCCTGTGAGGGCGTTTCCGATTGCCGTCATACTCATTCCGAGGTGGTGCGCCATATACGAGCGGACTATCTCGCATTTCCCGCCGGAAAAGTCGGCGGCCTCGTAAAAGCCGAACCTTCCGACCATTCCAAGGCTCTCAAGCCTTGTGAGATTTTTAACTGCCCTCCTGCCGTCTATTTCAAGGGCGAGAAAGCTTGAATAGGGCGATATAACCTTTTCGTTCTCGACCTCTCTGTTAAGGGCGAGGGCGGAGACGCCGTGCGCCTTATACCGGTAGACGAGGCCGTGCGAGAAGGCGTAATACGCCGATTCCGAGGCGCCCCAGGGTATGCCGGGATTGGCCTTTCTCTGGCAGTACAGTGCGAAGCGGGAGGTCTCGTAGATGAGTGAAGCGGGGTACTCGGGAAGCAGGAGCTCCGGCATAAGGTACTCGAACATCGTGCCCGTCCAGCTTGCCATACCCCTGTAGCCCGCGTAGGGCACCATCGTTCTGCCGAGCCTTCTCCAGTGCCTGCGCGGAACGATGCCGAGAGCTGTCGCGACGTAGCTTAATAGCCGCGCCTCGCTTGAGAGGAGGTCGTAAACCCCCTCGGACGGTATAAGAGACGGGATCGAGACGCCTATTCTGAATAGCTCCCTTTTTTTATCGTAGAGTGGTGTGAAATCCATATCCCTTACGAGGACGTAAAGCCGCTCCGCCGTTTTCTTATCCCCCATCTCGATCGCCGCCTCTCCGGCGGCTATCAGGGAGGCGGCAAGGTTTCCGCTGTCCACGCTGGAGACGTAGGCGGGCTCAAGCGGCTCAAGCGTCCTTGTGTCGTACCAGTTATATAGATGCCCGCGCCATTTGGGCATCTTTTCTACAGTATCGAGGATCTTCCCGATGAGCTCCGCCGCCTCTCCCTCTCCCGCAAGGCCGAGGTCGGCGGCCGTAACCGCGGAGAGCAGGGCAAATCCGATATTCGTCGGTGAGGTGCGGTGGGCTATGCCCGTGTTAGGCTCCTCCTGATAGTTATCGGGCGGGAGATAGTTATCCTCGCTCTTTAAGAAGGTGCAGTACCATCTCCAGATATCGGCGGCGCAGGCGAGAAGGTAGCCCCTTCCCTCGCCCGATATTTTGCTTTTCTTTCCGTTCTCCGCCGAAAGGGCGAAGGCAAAGACGGGGGCTGCCAGCCACAGAAGGCCGAACATTATGGCAAGATAACCGCGTCCGAAAAGCAGCACCGCAAGGCCGGAAACGGGGCAGGCAGCTAAGCGGAGATAGTTTACGCCCAGGGTGTTCCCGTATCTTTTCTCGGTCTCGGATGAGGTCACCCATTTGAGGAGTCCCCTCCGGCTCACCGTCATTCTGAAAACGGCGGTGGCGGCGGCTCTGGCGAGCGTCCACGCCTCGGCGGGCAGAAGAATCAGCCTCGCCCCCGTCTCCGCCAGCACGCCCCATACGCCGTGCAGCACGGCCGAGTGAAATCTCGCCGTTACGGTACCGTCGTGCCTTATGAACGCCGCGACGGACGAGACCATAAGCCCGGAAAGATTCATAACGAGGGCTATAGCGGCCGCAGCGGCAAGAGCTCCGCCGCCGAAGAAAATGAACGCCATGAGTGAGATAAAGGCGGCGGGCGGGGTGAGGCTGCGCCTCAGATTATCGAATATTTTCCATTTTGAGAGCTCGGAAATTGGATTGTCTCTTTGCTCCCCCCTCTCGTTTTTAACGCGGGGCATAAGATACCGAAGGTTCTGCCAGTCGCCGCGCGTCCACCTGTCGAGGCGGGAGAAGTATGACGTTACCTTGTAAGGAAAGCCGTCCGTCACGGCTGTATCGCCCGCATATGCGCAGCCGAGGAAGGCGCCCTCTATGATATCGTGGCTCAGAAGCGTATTTTCCGGGAACGCCGAATCCAGAGTCTCGGAGTACGCCTTCGCGTCTATAAGCCCCTTGCCGGTGAACGTTGCCTCTGAGAACAGGTCCCAATAGAGCTCCGACGCCGTGCTGCCGTATGGGTCCACGCCGCCGAGGCCCGCGAATATCCGCGCGAAATCCGACCTGTTCGCTCCTTTCAGCTCCGGCACGACGGAGGGCGCTATCATACCGCAGCCCTCCCTTACCATGCCGCCGGAAATTACGGGCGCGTTCAGCGGGTGCAGCGCCGCCCCGATAAGCTCGATTGCCGAGTCAAAGGTCAGCCTCGTGTCCGCGTCGAGGGTGAGGATATACTTCACCCCGGAAAGCCATTCCCCGTCGCCGGAGAGCACCTTTAGAGTCGAACTTTTACCGGTTATCAGACGTACAAGCTCCCTTATCGCCCCTCTCTTTCTCTCTCTGCCCATATAGAGCCCGTCGGCGCTGTTCAGCTCCCTTCCCCTGAGAAAGAGGTAAAAGCCGCCGCCGTACCTGCGCTCCAGCCGCTCTATCGCCTCCTGTGCCCGCGATATCACGGCGGAGTCCTTTTCATTCTCCTCGCTTTGGGACTCAGTGAGATCCGCCAAGATCCCGAAGCGCACCTCGTCGCCCGCAGTCCTGTTTAAAAGTCTGTAGTCCTCTATAAGCTCCGCGTATTTCTCCCCGTCCGCCTCCGAAGCAAGGAGAGCGGAGATAACGATGACTGTTCTCCCCTCGGGCGGCACCCCGTCTTTTAAGTCCATGCGGAATATCCTGCGCGGAGGCCGGACGCGGGTTAAAATAAGCGTAAGGCCGTTTTTGACTATCTCGGATATCGGCAGCATGGCGAGCAGGGCGGCGAAAACGCTTCTGAGAGTTATCCCGGCAAGCACCGTAAAAAAAGCCGTCAGTATCACGTTCGCGGCTATATACGCCCCGGCGTTCGGCTTTTTCCCGGCTCTGCCGAGAGGCTTTTTGAAAAGAAATTTTCCAACGTGGCCGTTTCCGTCCAGGGCGGCAAGCTCCACCGCCTTTTTCGCGGCGTCCGTCTCGCTCATTCGCTGCCTCTTCGCTATCCTCGCCGTCTCTCGCCTGTACGCCGCTCTCGTCTCCGCGTCCATCTTCGGATATATGCCCGAAGGATCGCGGGAAAGGCATTCGTCAAGCCTGTTGACGCTCTCCATAAGCTCCGATAGATCGGTCTGGGACAGAAGGCGGTATGAGTCGAATACGTTTTTAAGTACCTCCTCGGAAACGTCTTTTGCCGTAACCGCCGCCGCGAGGAAGAGCGTGAGCTCCGCTTTGAGGATGGGTATAAAGAGCCAGAGCTCCTTTTCCCTGAGTGGCCGCCTTCTCTGATACTCGGTGAGGAATATCCTTATCCTCTTTTCGCTGAGTCTGCCCCTTCCCGCGCTGATAAGGGCTCCGGCGCACTCCGCCGCCGCGGGGCGCTTTTCTCCCACGAGGGCGGGAAGCCTGCCCGACCTCGTCAGCGTCCTCGCGGACTCGCGCGCCTCCCTCTCGGCGACGTATCTGTTATCAAGAAGCCAGCGGGCGGCGCCGGACTCCGGATCGAGAAAATGCGCCGCCCCTCGAAGCGAGCGCATCGCCCGCAGCGCGAGGGCAGAGTATTTTTTCATCGAAACGCTCCCCGAGGTCTCAACGGAGGCGGCGGTATTGCGGGCGAAGTTACCCAGAGCCTCGTCCTCGATGTAAAGTCCCGTATCGGAAAACTGCATAAGAATACTCCTCTTTTAGATAGGGTTTTCTCTCAGTTTTTCCCGCTTCGGGAGAAATATTCAAGCGATATATACCGCTTTGAGAAAAAAAGGTATTGACAAAGCTCCTTACAGGCGTTAAAATATGCGGGTGTTAAATTCTTCTGCTTTACACAGGCGGTGACATAAATTGAGCGGCGATCCTCTTGAGCTTTCGCTTCTTTTTGATTTCTTCGGCGATCTCCTTACCGAGACTCAGCGCGAATACTTCGACCTGTACTATAACGACGATATGTCGCTTGCCGAGGTCGCGGAGCTTAAGGGCGTATCCCGTCCCGCCGTGCTCGACGCCGTGAAGAAGGCGAAGAGCTATATGCAGAATTTCGAGGAAAAGACCGGAGTTGTTAAGCGTTTTACCGAGATGCGCTCGGGGCTTTTAAGCCTTAAAAAGAAGGCAGAGGCTCTGGCGGAAAGCTTACCGGAGGGCGGGGAAAGAAGTCTCGCTCTGGAGATAGTCAGTGATATTGAGGGGCTGAAAAATGGCATTTGAATCTCTTTCCGACAGGCTGGGCGAGGCCTTTAAAAAGCTCAGGGGCAAGGGCCGCCTCAGCGAGAGCGATATAAAAGAGGCCATGCGCGAGGTCCGGCTCGCCCTTTTGGAGGCGGACGTCAGCTACAAGGTCGTCAAGGACTTCGTAAAGACCGTTTCCGACAGGGCCGTCGGTCAGGACGTGCTCGAGAGCCTTACCCCCGCTCAGATGGTCATCAAGATCGTGAACGAGGAGCTTATAAAGCTCATGGGCGGGCAGACGGCGAAGCTCAATATGTCGAGCCGCGGTCTCACCGTGGTTATGCTCGTCGGCCTTCAGGGCGCGGGAAAAACCACGAACGGGGCAAAGCTCGCCGCCCTTCTTAAAAAGCAGAACTCAAAGCGCCCCCTTCTCGTCGCCTGCGATATATACCGCCCGGCGGCGATAAAGCAGCTGCAGACTGTCGGCGGTCAGCTCGGCATCCCGGTTTTCGAGATGGGCACCGAGGACCCCGTAAAGATAGCGAAGGAAGCCATAGCCCACGCGAAAAAGCACGGTAACGATCTCGTTCTCCTCGACACTGCCGGAAGGCTCCACATCGACGAAAATCTGATGGACGAGCTTAAGCGCATCAAGGCCGAGGTCAATCCCGACGAGATACTTCTCGTAGTTGACGCGATGACGGGCCAGGACGCCGTAAACGCCGCCTCCGCCTTTGACGAGGCGCTGGGCATAACGGGCGTTATGCTCACGAAGCTCGACGGCGACGCGAGAGGCGGAGCCGCCCTCTCCGTAAGAGCCGTCACCGGAAAGCCCATAAAGTTCTCCGGCACGGGCGAAAAGCTCGACCAGATCGAGCCCTTCCACCCAGACAGGATGGCGAGCCGCATCCTCGGCATGGGCGATATGCTTACGCTTATTGAAAAGGCGGAGCAGGCCTTTGACGAGAAGAAGGCGAAGGAGCTCCAGGAAAAGCTTAAGAAGAACGCCTTCACCCTCTCCGATTACTACGATCAGCTCGTTCAGCTTCGCGGTATGGGCAGCATGCAGGATATTGCCGGAATGCTCCCGGGCGGCGCCGGAAAGGCGCTTGCCGGAGCGAAGCTTGACGAAAGGGCTCTCGCCCGCACCGAGGCCATCATCCTCTCGATGACTCAGGAGGAGAGAGACAACCCCTCGATAATAAACCACAGCCGCAAAAAGCGCATTGCTGCGGGAAGCGGCACGACGGTCGTAGACTTAAACAAGCTTTTAAAGCAGTATGAGATGCTGAAGCAGCTCACGAAGCAGATGCAGAAGGGCAAGATGCCCAACTTCGGCGGCGGAAAGCGCGGCCGCGGCGGAATGTTCGGATTCTAATATCGAAAGATATTTGAAAATAGGTCGCCTCAAAAAACTCTTCGCAATCTGAACGCGTCGATTTTTAGAGGCTCCCAAAAATAAAAACACATAATTATTTGGAGGTTTTTTACAATGGTTAAGATCAGACTTCGCAGAATGGGCGCCAAGAAGGCTCCTTATTACAGGATCGTAGTAGCTGACGGGCGTTTCCCCCGCGACGGACGTTTCATAGAGGAGATCGGCACTTACGATCCCATGGCCGAGCCTTCCAAGGTCACCGTTGACGCTGACCGCGCCAAGGAGTGGCTTAAGAACGGCGCTCAGCCCACCGATACCGTTAAGACCCTGCTCAAGAACGCAGGCGTTATTTGATCGGAGGAGCCGACTTGAAAGAGCTTCTCACCTACATCGCGAAG
>ONGN01000063.1 GCA_900317385.1 uncultured Eubacteriales bacterium | reverse complement strand
TAGTGAGCGAAGCGAACATCTTCATTCGTGCGAAGCACGACTCCATTAGGGCGTAAGCCCGTCTTCATTTCTTCATTAGCCCCGCAAGGGGCGACTTCATTGAAAAATCCACGCCGAAGCGTGGATTTTTCTGGTGGGGGAAGGTGGATTCGAACCACCGAAGTCGTCGACAACAGATTTACAGTCTGCCCCCTTTGGCCACTCGGGAATTCCCCCAAATATAAACTTGTTTTCCGCATCGCCGAAGGCGATGCGATGGAGCTGGTAGAGGGACTCGAACCCACGACCTGCTGATTACAAATCAGCTGCTCTACCAACTGAGCTATACCAGCACGCCGTATCAGCAAGGGGTATTGTATCAAAGCGGGCGGCGTTTGTCAAGGATTTTTTTGCTCCCCGAAGGATTTTTTCTTCGGGGAGCAGTATTCTCTGTTTACGAGAGCCTGTAGCCAGCGGGGACGGAATCGTCGAGCATCAGAAGGTGGAGCTTTTCCCCGTTCTTCTCCTCCTTCACGGCGGAGAGGAGCATACCGCAGGAATCGAGGCCCATCATCTTTCTCGGCGGCAGGTTTAGTATGGCGACGACCGTCTTGCCGACGAGCTCCTCCGGCTTATAGAACTTCGCTATGCCGGAGAGTATCTGACGGGGCTTTCCGGATCCGTCGTCAAGCGTAAACTTCAGAAGCTTCTCGCTCTTCTTCACGTTTTCGCAGGCGAGCACCTTGCACACGCGCATATCGCACTTTGCAAAATCGTCAATCGTGACGTCGGGCAGTACGGGCTCGGACTCGACGCTCTCCTTCGCCGCATAGAACGCCTGAACCTCTTCCGTCTTCTTCGCAATATCGAGGCGCTGGAAGAGTATCTCCGCCTCGCCGAGCTCGTGACCCTCCTCGAGAAGTCCGAAGGATTCGAGGCTTTCCCAGGTCGAGGGCTCGATATTTAGCTGGCGGAATATCTTCGCGCCGGTGTCGGGCAGGAAGGGCGTTATCAGCGTGCCTGCGAAGCGGATAGCCTCGCAGAGGTTATAGAGCACGGTCTCGAGCCTCTGCTTGTTCGCCTCGTCGCGGGCGAGCACCCAGGGCATCGTCTCGTCAACGTACTTGTTCGCCCTTCTGAGAATGGCGAACACCTCGTCGATAGCGTCTGCGACGTGGAGGGCGTCCATCTTCTCCTCCGCCTTTTTCGGGGCGGCAAGGCAGATATCTATAAGCTCCCTGTCTATATCCTCAGTCGCGTTTCTGCCGCCGAGCCTTCCGCCAAGATACTTCTTCACCATCGAGACGGAGCGGTTAACGAGGTTTCCGAGGATATTCGCAAGGTCGGAGTTATTGCGCTCCATAACGAGCTCGTGGGTCAGGTTTCCGTCGGACGAGAAGGGCATCTCGTGGAGTACGTAGTACCTGACCGCGTCGACTCCGTAGAGCTCGACGAGGTCGTCCGCGTAAATGACGTTTCCGGCGGATTTCGACATCTTCGCGTTGTTCATAAGGAGCCAGGGGTGGCCGAAGACCTGCTTCGGAAGCGGCTCGCCGAGAGCCATCAGGAAGGCGGGCCAGTAGAGGGTGTGGAAGCGGATTATATCCTTGCCTATAAGATGCACGTCGGCAGGCCAGTATCTTTCATACATCTCGCCGTTCTCGCCGTTCGGCTCGTAGCCTGGGAAGGTGATATAGTTGGAGAGGGCGTCGAGCCAGACGTAAACGACGTGCTTCGGGTCGTTTTTAACGGGTATGCCCCAGTTGAAGCTCGTGCGGGAAACGCAGAGGTCCTGAAGTCCGGGCTTTAAGAAGTTGTTCACCATCTCGTTCTTCCTCGCCTCAGGCTGGATGAACTCGGGGTGCTCGTTAATATAATCCATAAGCTTAGGACCGTATTTTGAGAGGCGGAAGAAATAAGCCTCCTCCTCAGCCCACTTGACCTCGCGCCCGCAGTCCGGGCACTTGTGGTCAGTAAGCTGGCTCTCGGTCCAAAAGCTCTCGCACGGGGTGCAGTACCAGCCCTCGTACTTGGATTTATAGATATCGTCCTGCTTCACGAAGCGATCAAATATCTCCTGTATTTTGCGCTCGTGCATCGGGTCGGTCGTGCGGACGAAGCGGTCGTAGCTCGTGTTCATAATATCAAAAATCCGCTTTATCTCGCCCGAGGTCTCATCGACAAACTGCTGCGGGGTCTTGCCCGCGGCCTCGGCCTTGAGCTGGATCTTCTGCCCGTGCTCGTCGGTGCCGGTCTGGAAGTAAACGTCGTACCCCGTCATTCGCTTGAAGCGGCAGATGGCGTCCGCAAGCACGATCTCATAGGTGTTCCCTATGTGCGGCTTGCCCGAAGCGTAAGCTATGGCGGTGGAAAGATAATAATGTCCTTTGTTCATTTAACGTGTACCTCCTGTAACTTGCCGAAATGACGGCTAAAGCTTATTGTATCATACAAATCGAGCCGAAGCAAGGATTATTCTTTCGTCTCCGCTTCCCCGGCGGGCTCCGGTGAAGCCGGAGCGGGCGTTTTTACGGCGCGGTCGCTCGTTTTTTTCTCAAGCCATGGTATAAGCCTCTCGTCATATACGAAGGAGAGAATGGCGGCGACGGGTATTGCCAATAAAACTCCGACGATCCCAAACAGATTGCTTCCGACGGTGATGGAGACGAGAGTCAGAACGGCGGAGATGCCAAAGGAGCTTGAGAACAGCCTCGGCTTTATCACGTAGGCGTCCAGTATCTGGATCGCGACGGTGAACACGAGAAACCAGAGCGCGTAAGCGGGCTTTACGAGGACTAAAAGCAGAGCGCCGACGACGGCGCCGATGATTGGGCCGAAGGTCGGGATAAGATTCGCGACCCCGACGACAAAGGCGACGAGAGGGGCGTACGGCATTCCTAAGGCAAGCATAAAAACGGCGGTCGCCATGCCGATTATCAGGGCGTCTATCAGATTGCAGCCGATATACTGGGTGAAAATATCGTTGCATCTGTTCCAGAAGCGGGTCTTCTCTTCATACTGCTTTGGGGTCCAAACGGCTCTGCGAAGCCTCTCAAGAGCGCTGAGCAGGCTCTTCTTGCTGAAGAGGAAGTACACGGCGAGGATAACGCCCAAGAGCGCGTTCACGAGCGAGGCTCCTATATTCTTCGTCGTATTAAGGACGGAGGACAGGTTGTCCGAAAGGTTGTTCACGAGGTTCCCGAGCATATTGTTTACGGAATTTTCAATTGCCTTGAGGTCGATATTCAGCCCGAAGCCGATACCGTTTATTTTTTCGGCAACGTCTTCAACCGTTTCGTAGTAGCTCTCGGCGTTGTCGATAAGCATTGAGATGCTGCTTATGAGGGAAGGTATCAGAGTCCCGACGAATAGGCCGAGGAGAGCGAGTACGATTATAAGGGCTATCAGCACCGACAGAGTGCGTCTCGTCTTCCCGTTTTTCATTTTTCTCAGAACTTTGTCCTCAAAAACCATAGCCAGCGGGTCGATGATATACGCCGTCACGAGTCCGATGATAACGGGAGAGAGCACCCGCGTGACGCCCGAGATAAAGCCCCCGATAGCGCCGATATTGGAGAATATCACGTACCCGGTCATCACCACGCACAGTATTCCCGCGGCGAGCGCAGCGAATACGAATACCGACGTATGGTTTTTAACGAGATTTCTAAATCTCCTCATGGCGTTATCCCCCGTAAAAGCTTTGATACGGTAATTATAAATCTTTGATTCAAAAAATCAATACCCGATAAAAGTCTTTGGCTGATCCTTTATATCTTTCTCGCCTGCTTACTTAACAGGAGGAAAACTGCGGTCAGGGTAAAGCCCGCAGAGCATACTGCAAGCAGCGCCGCGCTGCCGAGCCCCTGCAAAACGGCTCCTGCAAGCGCCGAGGCGATCGGTATAAGGCCCTGCGAGATAATGCTGAGAATGCTTGAGACCTTGCTGAGCTTGTCTTTTTCAACTATCCGCATCAGCGCCGTATTGATCGGGATATTGACAAAGGTAACCAT
This sequence comes from uncultured Eubacteriales bacterium, assembly GCA_900317385.1. Lineage (GTDB taxonomy): Bacteria > Bacillota > Clostridia > Oscillospirales > Oscillospiraceae > RUG626. The sequence continues at coordinate 3,851 of ONGN01000063.1, read as the reverse complement.
AAGCCCGATAAAGAGGCAGCCCAGGCAAAACAGGATAAGAAAAGCGTTAAGGGAAGCGCCCCTGTCGACGAGGAAATAATACCCGGCCGTCAGCGCGATCATGGAAAGAGCCACGGTGCAAAGCCGCTGCGCGATCTTAAACCCGCATTTTTCATCCTGAGCTTTCGCGCTGAGTATTATGGAGCCGACGAGGGAGCTTATTCCGATCAGCATACTGAACGCGGAGGACCACATTTCCGGCGTCAAGACCTTCTTGAGCAGATACGACGGGCTGGACGCAATATCCGTCCGGACGAAGTACGGGATGAAGTTTCCGGCGATCGGCGTCATAAAGAAATTGATGAACAGAGCCGCGGCCATTATCGCCATAATAGGCTTCTGCGTTTTTAAGTATCTGACTCCTTCTCCCATATCCGCCACGGCTATGCGAAGGCTCAGCTTTTCTTCCTTCTGCCTGTGCTCGTAGCGGATAAACATTTCAGACACGCCGGATAGGACGTAGCACACGCCGACGATAATAAACAGGAGGTGAACGGGAAGGGCGGCGTACAGTATCCCTGCCAGCATGATCCCGAGTATGCTCTGCAGGGCATTTTTAATTGAAAAATAGGCGTTAGCCTGCTGCAGCCTCTGTTCCTCCACAATATACGGCAGAAGAGCGCCGGAGGCCGGGTTGAATATTCCGCTGACGGCGTTTCCCGCCATTCCGACGGCAAACAGTATCGCAATGTGCGCGCCGCTCTCTCGGAGAATATACATCATAAGCGTGGCAAAGAGGATTAGTCCCCCTTTGATATAATCGCAGACGAACATTATCTTCGCCTTGTTCCACCTATCCCCCAAAACGCCGCCTATAGGAGTAAAGATGAGAAGCATAACTCCGCAAAGAGCCAGGTACAGACCTTGAAGAAAGGCGTTGTTGCCGCTTTTTTCCAAGATATAAAAGCTGACGGCAAAGCTGTATAAAACGGCCCCGAGCTCCGACGCCAGAGCGCCGAAGAACACCAGCCTGAAATTCCTGACGGAAAAGACGTTTACCGCTCCGGTCTCATTTCTTTTCATTCTTCCGCTCCTCCTTCCACAAGGCTGACAGCGCCTCGCTGCCTATAAGCCGTATTATCGTCTCCATGCTCTCAGCCGCCGTCTGCCCGAGTATATCGCCGGCTCCCGAGCCCTCCGCGCCAGCCCCGAATCTGAGGGATGAAAACCCGTAGTCGGGCGAAGCGTCAAAGCGCAGGGCAAACTCGCGTGCCCTTGCTATCGAGGCCCTTGCCGCCTCCGTCTCTCCCGTTTCAAGCTGCGTATAGGAAAGCAGGGTATAGAGCTCCGCATAAATTTTGTCCAGGAAATCCGGCGCGCCTGCTTCCTTTTTTATTCCGCGCATAAACTCGATGCCCCACTGAAGCATCTCACGCGCAGAACGCATCTCGCCTCTCGCCAAATACACGAACACGTAGCCGAAAATCGTGTTGAAGAGCGAGGCTCCGGATTTCAAAAGGGCACTTAAAAGATATGGCTCAGCCTCCTCCGGGCGGCGGAGGAACACGGCAAGGTTTGCGCCGATATGCTCGCTGAACAGGCCGCAAGCGTTGTTTTTCTTCATGATATCAAGGCTTTTTTCGTATTCTCCGAGGGCTTCATAGGCAAAGGCCATCCCCCCGCAGAGCGCAAGCTCGCCGCTTTCCGGATCGGAGTTCTGTGAGGCCAGGCACAGCGCCTGCTCCAAAAGCTCAAGGGCGCGATGAAGCATCTTACCGTCGTGGGCTTCCGCTCCGTAAATCAGATACAGCTCCGCGCTCAGGCTTACGATCCCATATGAGTTCGGGTATTTTTTCATGGCCTTCTCCGCCTCCGCAAGTCCCTCCGGGCTCCTGCTTCTGAGGCGATCCCCCAGTTTTTTGAGTATCGTCTCCTCGCGGTCATCCTTCATCCGGTAGCCCAGAAGCGCGTCCACCGAAACGTCAAAAAAGCCCGCCATCTCCACGATGAGGCTCAGTTCAGGCACGGATAGCCCTGATTCCCACTTATACACGGCTCCGGTCGTCACCCCGAGAACCTCGGCAAGCTGCTCCTGCGTCATTCGCTTTTGTTTTCTCATCGCTCTTATATTTTCCGATAGTGACAGTTCCATAAATAGCCCGCCTTTCATTTTGTTACGGCTTTATTATACGGGAAAAAATGCAAAAGTGAAGACACTGTCAATACTATTCGGATTATTCTTTCTCTACTTGCTGTATGGATTTTTTGGGATCATAGCATAAAAAAGCGCCGCGGAATAAATCCGCGGCGCAGGGAACATGGACAATTTAGTTTACATAAGCCTGTTTATCGTGCAGAGAATCTTCGCGACTTCGGCGCGGGTTATGAGCTTTCCGCCGTTGAAGCGGTGGGTATTGTCACCGCCGACTATGCCCGCTCTGTACCAGCGGTAGACGAGCTCACCGTGCTCGTCGGAGAGCCTGAGGTCGGGGATATACCCGTCCGCGATCTTAACCGAGTCGTCCCAGCGCGAGGCGGGGATAGCCTTATCGAGAATCTCGACCATCTCGAAGCGGGTGCATTTTTCGGTGAGTCTCGACATTGGAAGAAGCGCGGGGTCTATTATTCCCTTCTCCACGCAGTAGTCGTAGGCGGGCTTGTACCAGGGGCTGCCCTTCGAGCTTGGAGCCTCCTCCCCGTTTGCCTCGGCGTATATCCTCGCGGCGAGGGTTACGGCCTGAGCTATCTGAAGGTCGTTCTTCGTGCCGTACTTCGTGGCGGAAACGCCCTTTACGAGGCCGGTATCGTATGCCGCCTCAACGTAGGGCACGCACCATTTGGCAAGGTTAAGGTCGGTGAAGGGGTAGACCCCGCTCGATATCGTGATAGCGCCCGAGGCGGAACGGCGGACGACGTAGGTCTTCGTGAGCTTGAAGCCCTTCTTGCCCGTGAAGGTCACGGTAAGGTCGTTGCGCCCGGCCTTGATATCGGCGGCCTTTATCGTAAACAGATTTGGCGAAGCTGACGTTTTCTGCGTCTTTCCGGCAAAGGAATAGGTAACGGTAAGCTCGTTATCCCAATAGGTATAGCCCGTGGCGCCTATCGTCACCTCGTCCGCCCTTTCGCTGAAAGCTTCGGCGGGGATCCACTCGGCCGCCGTCTTCTCTGAGGAGGAGATGAGGGCGGGATTATTCTTCGTCGCCTCAAGTATTGCCTTCTGATACGTTCCGGAGCTCTGCATACTGAAGTCGCGTGTCGTGCCCGCCTCTTTTATAGAGCGGTCAAAGAGAAGGACGGCCTTGACCTGCGGGTAGACCATATTTAGGGTCGAGAACATCTTGGCGGTCAGCGCGGCGGCGGCCGCCTCGCCGGAGGCGCCGTTCTTATCGGAGCCGCCCTCGGTGACGACGACGGGCTTTTTATGCGCGGCGGCGAAGTCGCAGACAGTCTTCGCCTTCCTCACGGGGTCTGTAAAGCCGTGCGACTTGGAAAACTCTATCCAGCTCACCTTTTCGCTGCCGTCGTCCGCCGCAATATTGAAATAGAGGCTCATACCGACCCAGTCGACGTACTCGTCACCCGGCCAGTAATCGCCGACAGTCTCGTTCCACTTTCCGTTCTGCATAGGCGACCAGACAAGCTCCGCCTTCGGCGCGCCTGATCGGGGACGCGCTGCGCGGAAACACGGATGTCCGCCTGATTGAAGCTGACGGCACCTCGTGGTACATGACAGGCGCTCCGATCCAGACGGTTGGCTGGAGCTTCATTGCCCTGGTGAACAAGGAAGTCACGGATCAGCCGACAATGATGCTGGAAGAGAAGCAGAGCGCCATTCTGTCAGAGGCGAGTGAGGCTTATTCCGAAGAATTATC
>ONGN01000087.1 GCA_900317385.1 uncultured Eubacteriales bacterium | reverse complement strand
AAGGGCTTGTAGCTCAGTTGGGAGAGCGCACGGTTCGCATCCGTGAGGTCGAGAGTTCGAATCTCTTCAGGTCCACCATGAAAAAACCTCGTCGAAAGACGAGGTTTTTTCAACGAAATCCACCCTGCGGGTGGGTGAAATATTGCTGCGCAATATGAAATCCGCTTCGCGGGTGAAATCCGGCTCGACGCCGGGTGGGTGGATTTCATTTCACCGTGAGCGCAGCGAACGATTTCACCAAAGTCGCAAGTCTTTGATTTCACCTTTTGCCGCAAGGCAAAAGATTTCACTCGATACTACGAGAGTTCGAATCCATCTGTCAAAAACGCAAATCCATCTTTTCCGTACACCATAGCCATGAAAAAACCTCGTCTTTCGACGAGGTTTTTTCAACGAAATCCACCCTACGGGTGGGTGAAATATTGCTTCGCAATGTGAAATCCGTCTGTCATCACCGATAATCATTATCCTGAAGACTTTTCTGATCGCATTTCAACGGCTGTTTTTTTATTTGCAATTATGTTCCTTATGCATTATAATATAGATACCATAAAGAGTGCGCGAGGGACAGCCCCTTTGACCGCACAGCAACCTACCAATCGGCAAGGTGCTAAAGGCTGAACGATGGGCTTTGTCCGGTTTTTTGCAAGGCTCATCTCTCGATGGGTCTTTTCTTTATGAGTAATGTAAAAGGAGTTAATTATTCATGGAAGAAAAGGCGCTGCATATCGGTGAAGGAAAGGTGGAGGTTCTTCTCGTTTGTGATGACTCCCTTGGGGACATTCACGCTCCATTTTACAAATGGCTGCTAAACGAGGGGTTTCATTTCTCCGGTTATCACGGAAACTACGGCTGCTGGTGGGCGTATGTCAATATTACCCGCAGGGAGTATGCCTATGGCATGCCCGGAGTGAGCCTCGCAAAACCGTTTGGAAACCACGCTGTTACAATTGAAGAGTTTTTTACGATTTATTCGATTTTTAAAAAATACGAAAACAAAGAAGAATTTGTTTTTCACTCGGAGCGATTTGATTACGATAATAAAGAAACCGAAGGTGAAACTAATGTCAAATGAAGTAATTCTGTGCAACAGTTCAAACGAAAGTGTATCCGTATTTGTGACAGCAAAGCTCGACGGGGCCAAGCTTTCTGTCGACGGGGTAGATTACGGGAAGTCGCCCAAGGGATTCTTTGGCGGTTCGGAGTACGAATATTGGTACACTTTTGACGAGGAAAACACCGGCCTGCTTTTCCGAAAAATCGGCGCAAGCAAAAGCGACCCTCTGGCTGAGCTGAAAAAGCGTTTCAGCGGCATGGAGGGCTGCAGAAACCTCCGAGAATACTGCGACGCTGCCGGGATTAAATACCGTTTTGAAAGCTGGACTTAAAGCAATTTCGGATTAGTGTTTTTATTCACAGCAGCAATTGCGAACCTGAATTAAGCCAATTTTTTAGCGGTGATTTTTATGTCAAGATATCTTGTAACCGGCGCGGGCGGGGGTATGGGCTCCGCTATCTGCCGCGCCCTTACTGCTCGCGGGCACGAGGTAGTCGGGCTCGACATTGCCGAGCCGCATGAGCCTTGCTGCTCTTTTATCCGCGCTGACCTGGCAAACCCCGCCTCTCTCGAGAAAGCGTTTTCAAAAATCGAAAGGCTTGACGGCGTCGTCCACGCCGCCGGGCTATACGATCTAAACTCCCTCGTCGAGATGGGCGAGGATGAGTTTTTGAGGATTTTTAACGTAAACCTCTTCGGCGTAGCCCGCGTAAATCGGCTTGCCGTCCCGCTCCTAAGCGAAAACGCCCGGATAGTCATCATAACGAGCGAGCTTGCGCCCCTCGATCCCCTGCCGTTTACGGGCATCTACGCCGTGACGAAGGCGGCGCTTGACAAATACGCCTTCTCGCTCGCGATGGAGCTTCAGCTTCTCGGCGTCTCCGTCTCGGTAGTCCGTCCCGGCGCGGTGGATACCGGTATGCTCCCCGCCTCGATGCGGGCTCTCGACCGCTTCGTCGGCAATACGCGGCTATATTCGGTGAACGCCGAGCGGTTTAAAAGGATAGTCGCGGGCTTTGAGTCGCGCACGGTGTCGCCCGAAAAGCTCGCAAAGCGCGTCCTTCGCCCGCTTGAGGCAAAGCGCCCGCGCTTTGCATATAACCTGAACAGAAATCCGCTTCTTATACTCCTCGGCGCACTTCCGCGCAGGCTCCAGCTTTTTATTATACGAAAACTGCTTAAATAAAAATATCGGGCGAGGTTTTTCCTCGCCCGTGTTTAATGTCCTGCAATGAAACGTAGGGGAGGGGCAAGCCCCTCCCCTACAATGAAATAAGAAAAGCAATTAGTTTTTGACGCTCTGTTTACAGAGTATAAGTCTTCACTCCGCTCTCATATGCCGCGAAGATCCTCTGCAGGTCCGCGATGGCGGCCTCCTCCGTCGGATAGCACTTGAGAGTATCGTACTCGTGGTTTACGTAGCCGACTATGGCGAACTTCTTATCTCCTCCGCCTACGTAGTTGCGCTGGACAGTGAAGCGGTTGTACTCCGCGCATTTCTTTTTGTCGCTTGATAAAACTACCATTGTCATGACCCTTTCTGCGACTTTCCTGTCGCCCGAAAATAATAAGATGAACAGAAAAATTAAAAAGATATATACCGGTATATGATTCACGTTTCCCTCATTCCTTTACGTATCTCGCGATATTCCTTTTCTCGCCCTGATATTCGCCCTCGCCTTCGTATTCAAGCCTGAACCCGCATTTTTCCATCACCCTGCGGGAAGCGAGGTTTTCCGAAACGCAGATGCCGCTGATCTTATCAATGCCGAGCTTTTGCATTATTACCGGCAGAAAAGCGCTGACGGCCTCGGTCGCGTAGCCCCTTTTGGTGTAGGCCCCGCCGATGTGGTAGCCTACCTCCCACTGTCCCTCGTCGAGCGGCACGGCCTGAACGTAGCCCACGTTCGCTCCGTCCTTCGTAAGGACGGGATAGACGAGCGGTCCTTCCGTTCCGCCGTACTGTGACGTGAGAAAGTCGATCGTATCAGCCGCGTCCTCGACCGTTTCAAAGACCTCGTCCGGAACGAAGCGGCGGGTGTCCTCGTCAAGCGAATTCATATGAACGGCCTGGGCCATATCGGGCGTAAATTCGGTGATCGTGAGCCTATCAGTCTCAAGTAAAAACATATTCTTCTTTCCCTCTGCTATTATTTGCACCGTATGCTAATATCTGTTTCTCGGCAGATTACCGTTTTCCAAGCTTCGATTTCCTTCTTCATTAGACGGTAAGTATTACCTTCATGTAAAAAAATATCATTTTTCCGCAGAACATGCAACTAAAAAATTCCGCCGGAAGGGGCGTTGCCCAACCGGCGGAATTTTGCATTATTCTTCCCTCAACGCCCTTCTGATTCGGCTCAGTGATTCCGGCATAATTCCGATACAGGTCGCTATGTACTTCTGCGGCGCTCTATCGCATACCCCCGGGAAACGTTTTTTAAAACTCAGATACCGTTCCGTGGCGTTTTCCAAGAGAAAAGCGTTTTCTCGGTACATCTTATACCGCAATCCGTCTTCAAGCAGCTTTATCCACAGCGTTTTCAGCCTCTCGCTTGCCATAATTAGCCCCCTTAAGTCGCTAACTTCGATAAGCATCAAGGTGGATTCCTCAAGAGTCTCCCACATGCAGATATGCTCTGGATACCCTACAGCGCCTTCGTCCATGCACATGCTTCCCTCGGGGCAGAAGCCTCTTGAGATATCGTTGCCCTCGAGGTCGATATAATAGCTGCGTACGAGCCCGTCAATAACGATCCCAACGGTATTCGCGCTGTCTCCTATGCTCCTGATGATCTTGGATTTTGGGAACACCATGAACCGCGCAAGCTCAACAGCTTTGCCCAGCGTCTCATCATCGATCTCGATCCCATTGGCGACCGTCAGCTTTTTCAGTTGAGCCGTTATCATTTCCTTGTTCATTTACACCACTCCGCTAATAACCAGTGTATATATGATGCCCACAAGATTGGCGCCTCCGTGCGCTATCATCGGTGAAATCAGATGCCCGCTTTTTTTATATGCCCAGATCCATATCAGCCCGGCAAAGAACGAAAAGCCAATGTTGTACCAGTCCAGCATAGCAAACATCACGTTAAAAAGCAACAGCGCTTTTGTTTCTCCCAGCACCGTACCCGCGAACCGCTTTGCGATACCGCGGAAATATATCTCCTTGAAAAAACCGCTTACTAAAGCGAGAGCGATTATTCTGAAAACCGTTGTTCCGAGAGAAGTGTCGTTTTCATTATAAGCAAGCGCTGTTCTACCCCCATTATACATAAAGGAATACGCATACGAGACGACCATCGTAGCGGCTAATGCAGCAAGCCCGATGAGAATATCTCTGCCAAGCGTTTTTCGCTCCGCGATCTCCTTTTTCAGTTCAATTGAGTTCTGCTTATACAGCAAAACGACCAACGGAAAAAGGATCAGGTTTACCAGGATAAGAACAAAGCAATAGCTGTTTGCGTTTGCGGTCGCATAGCTCGCAAAATCGAACAGGTTCATCCCCGCCTTAGAGCCGACGAGCGCCGCAAGCAATTCAAAGCCTGCCGCAAAAAAAGTTAGTACCGTGGTGCTAGTGATTGCTGTTCTCGCGTTTTTGATATTCTTTTCTTCCATTTATATCAACCTCCTTGAAGAAAGAATATCACTATGTTCGCCCGTCTGCATTGACGTATGTTAATCTCACGCGCGAAAACGCAAAAAAATTGTCTCATATAAAAGATCTGCCGACATAGTAACGCTTCGTCGGCAGATGTTTTAGTTCTCTAATACCCATTTTGTCATTATGCCGAGGCGCGCGGCATTACTCGATCTTTTTCCCGCAGCGGGGGCAATAGCCGCTCGGCAGATTCCTGTCCAGAAATTTGCCGCAATGCGGACACCTGTAAAAGATAATACGAAACAGGATATCGCAGATAAGGATCGCAGATCCCGCGATCACGAGGGCGATCAGCTTCGTGATCGCTCCGGCGACGAGCACGGCGGCTCCGGCTGCGTACACCGCCCAGAAAATAATAAGCGTTTTTCTTGGAGTCATGGCTTATTTCTTAAAGCTGTCCTTGAGGGCGACGGCGCGGTTGAATACGAGGTGGTCGGGCGTTGAGTCCTTGTCCGCGGCGAAGTAGCCGAGGCGCAGGAACTGGAAGGAATCGGTCGGCTTCGCGTCCGCGAGAGCCTTTTCGACCTTTATGCCCTCGACGATCTCAAGCGAATCGGGGTTAAGGCAGGTGAGGAAGTCCTCGGCGGCGTCCGGCTCGGGGTCGGAGAAGAGGTAATCGTATATCCTCGCCTCGGCGTCGACCGCGGTGGCGGCGTCCACCCAGTGGAGGGTTGCGCCCTTCACCTTGCGCCCGTCGGCGGGATCTCCGCCGCGGGAGTCGGGGTCGTACTCGCAGAAAGCGTCTCGGTCTTATCCTCCGGGTAGTTTACTATCGTGAGCTTTACGGGGTGCAGCACCGCCATACGTCTCGGCGCGTGGAGGTTGAGATCGTCCCTCAGGCAGCTCTCGAGCAGGGAGTATTCGACCGTGCTCGTGTTCTTGGCGACGCCGATCCTGTCGGTGAAATCGCGGATAGACGCGGGGGTATAGCCCCTGCGCCTGAGCCCGCAGAGGGTCGGCATACGGGGATCGTCCCAGCCGGAGACGTACTTCTCCTCAACGAGCTTTCTCAGCTTGCGCTTGGACATAACGGTGTAGTTTATCCCCAGCCTCGCAAACTCGATCTGCCTCGGCTTCGAAGGCACGTCCACGTTGTTTATGACCCAGTCGTAAAGCGGCCTGTGATCCTCGTACTCGAGCGAGCAGAGAGAGTGGGTTATCCCCTCGAGCGCGTCCTGGATCGGGTGGGCAAAATCGTACATCGGGAAGATGCACCACTTCGTGCCCTGCCTGTGGTGCTCGATATATCTGATGCGGTATAGGACGGGGTCGCGCATATTGAAGTTTCCGCTCGCAAGGTCTATCTTGGCGCGGAGGGTGTATTTTCCCTCGGGGAACTCCCCGTTCTTCATCCTCTCGAAGAGGTCAAGGCTCTCCTCTATCGGCCTGTCCCTGTAAGGGCTTCTTGCGGGGGTGGAGGTGTCGCCCCTGTACTCGCGGAACTGGTCGGGCGTCAGCTCGCAGACGTAGGCAAGGCCCTTCTTTATAAGGCCGACGGCGAGCTCATAGGTCTTCTCGAAATAGTCAGACCCGTAAAAGAACCTGTCGTCCCAGGTAAAGCCGAGCCATTTAATATCCTCCTGTATGGCCTCGACGTACTCGGTATCCTCCTTGGCGGGGTTCGTGTCGTCCATACGCAGGTTCGTAATGCCGCCGAAGCGCACGGCGGTGCCGAAGTCTATGCAGAGAGCCTTGCAGTGGCCGATATGGAGGTAGCCGTTCGGCTCGGGCGGAAAGCGGGTATGCACCGTCTGCCCCTCAAAGCGGCCGCCGGGTCCGATATCCTCCTTGACGAAGGCCTCGATAAAGTTTTTCGGTTCAAAGCTTTCAAGATCGATTCCCATTATTCTCGTCTGCCTCCGGAGTAATCATTGGCATATTATATCAAACTAAGATGGCTAGGTCAAGAAATAAAAAAGCCGGAGGCGTTACAACGCCTCCGGCTGACTATTTCACTCCGTAGGGAGGCATGCCCTCATGCCTCCGCCAGCAAACACATCGCTTACGGTAATCCGC
>ONGN01000016.1 GCA_900317385.1 uncultured Eubacteriales bacterium | reverse complement strand
GAGCCCGAAGAGCCGACTGAGCCCACCAAGCCTGTAGAGCCCACCGAGCCGACCGAGCCCACTGAGCCGACCGAGCCGACCGAGCCCACTGAGCCGACTGAGCCCACTGAGCCGGGCGATACCGAGATCGGGGACGGGGACACCCCGCTTGACGGCGACGTTGATATAGGCGACGGGGACACCCCGCTTGACGGAGCCCCGAAAACCGGCGATAATAAGCTTACTGCGCTTTGGATAGCCGGAATAGTTATATCCGGCGCGGTGCTTGCGCTTGTCTTGATCCCGAAGAAGAAAGAGAACTGAGCTGAATAAAACCTGAGGCGAGCCGAAACCCGGCTCGCCTCTTTTCGCTAATTATGCTATTGTGCCGCCCAGGTTTTTTGTGCTACAATAGGCGCGAGGTGATAGCGTTGAGAGAGATCAAAACAGAACTTATAACCGAGACCGTGGAGAGACTTTGCATAGATGCCTGCACTATGCTCGGCGAGGATATGAAGACCGCGCTCAGGAAGGCAGAGAGCGAAGAGACCGCGCCTGCCGCCCGCGCCGCGCTGAACGATATAGTAAGAAATTTCGAGTGCGCCGCCTGCGAGGGGCTGCCAATATGCCAGGACACCGGAATGGCGGTCGTTTTCGCCGACATAGGGCAGGATGCGCATATCTCCGGCTCGTTCGAGGATGCCGTTAACGAGGGCGTGCGCCGGGGGTATATTAACGGCTGCCTTCGCAAGAGCGTGGTCGCCGACCCCTTCCGCCGTGTGAACACGGGCGATAACACCCCCGCCGTTATCCATACCCGCCTCGTCGAGGGCGACAGGCTCGCCCTCACCGTTGCGCCAAAGGGCTTCGGCAGCGAAAACAAGAGCGCGCTTAAGATGCTCCTGCCCTCGGCGCCGATATCCGAGTTCGAGGACTTCATCGTCGATACCGTAGCCCGTGCCGGAGGCGACCCCTGCCCGCCCATAGTCCTCGGCGTCGCCATCGGAGGCACTGTCGAGGCCTGCGCCCTTGCGGCAAAGCGCCAGCTTGCCCGCCCGATAAGCGAAATAAACCCCGACCCGTTCTATGCCGATATGGAGGAAAGGCTCCTTGAGAGGATAAACGCCCTCGGAATCGGCCCTCAGGGCTTCGGCGGAAAAACGACCTGCCTCAAGGTGAACGTCGCCGCCCTGCCCTGCCATATCGCCGGAACGCCCTGCGTAGTAAACGTCGGCTGTCACGCTACGAGGCACGCCTCCGCGACTATTTGAAATATTCACCAAAAAAATTTAAAAAATTTTCTAAAAAACTGTTCATTTTTCCCAAAGGCTGTGTTATAATGCATTTGGGAGAGAATCAATGCTCCCACAAGGACCCCAAAAGAAAGGAGCAGCAGCAATGAGGTTTACGTTTACCGAGAAAAAGATCCAGACGTCCGACGCTTTGAGGGAGTATGCCGAGAAAAAGATCGGCAAGCTCGACCGCTTCTTTAGGGAGGAATCCGACACCTCAGTTACGTTCTCTTTGGAGCGTGGCCGGCACATCGCCGAGGTCACGCTTAGAAACAACGGAATGTTCTACCGCGTGAGCGAGGCCACCGGAGATATGTACGCTTCCATCGATTCCGCCGTCGCCTCTATCGACAGGCAGATCAGGAAGAACAAGACCCGCCTTGAAAAGCGCCTGCGCGAGGGCGCACTCAATCAGGCGGAGGAGCCGGCAGTCGTCGCGGCGGAAGAGGCGGAGGAAGAGGACGAGTTCAAGATCGTCCGCACGAAGCGGTTCTCCATCAAGCCAATGTCGCCGGAGGAGGCCATACTTCAGATGAACCTTCTGGATCACGAGTGGTTCGTATTCAAAAACCAGGATAACGACGAGCGCGTCGCCATAGTTTACAAGCGCAAATCCGGCGGCTACGGGCTCATTGAAGATACCTGAAAACGTTGATTTTACAAGGGCGGCGGGCTTTCCCGCCGCCCTTTTTTGCGCCCGAGTGGGGGAAAATGCCGGATTTTTATAGTTATTTTTGCGGAAAATGGCTTTTGTGCTCCGCACTTTTCGGTTATTTCGTGAAAAATTCGGCTTTCCTATTGATTATTGTGAAAAAATGGCTATTATACAGCTTGTAAGTCAGCAAACCAACAATGAATCATTCCGAATGGAGGATAATAATTATGGAAAATAAGACCACCGCCAAGAAGGCTGAAGAGGTCGTCGAGACCGTCAAGACCGAGGCTAAGAAGGCTCAGAAGGCCGTTAAGGAGACCGCGAAGAAGGCTGAGACCGCAGTCAAGGAGACCGCCAAGAAGGCCGAGACCGCCGCTATGAAGGCTGTCGCCCCCAAGGAGAGCGTTTACGTTCAGTTCGCCGGCGTTGAGGCCGACGTTAAGGCTCTTGCCGACGCCGCCAAGGCCGACTTCAAGGCTAACAACAAGAACGCCAAGGTCACCGACCTCAAGCTTTACGTTAAGCCCGAGGAGCGCACCGCTTACTACGTGGTAAACGAGAAGTTCGAGGGCAAGGTCAACTATTGATCTTAATCTGACAAGCAAAAAACCGCCGCGAGTGATCGCGGCGATTTTTTTGCGCAAATTCACGATTGACATTCCCGCGCGGCGGGAATATATTCTTATAGCTATGATTATTCCGGCGGAGAGAGATATGCACACTTTGAGAAGAAAGAAAAACGATACGATAATGACGGACGGCTCCATAGCCGGGCATCTTATAAAATTCAGCCTTCCGCTTATGGTGGGCTATATTTTTCAGCAGCTTTACAATACTGTCGATACCTTCATCGTGGGCAGATACGTCTCGATGCAGGCTCTTGCCGCCGTGGGCTCTACGGGCAGCGCCATCTATACCCTGATCGGCTTCTTTATGGGCTTCTCCGTCGGCGCGGGCGTTGTCATCAGCCAGCACTTCGGCGCGAGGGAGGACGAGAAGGTACACGAGGCAGTGCATACGGCGATGTGCCTTGCCGTTATCTTCGGCGTCGTCTTCACCGCCGCCGGCTACTTCGGGGCGCCGCTGATGCTCAGCCTTATGAGGACGCCCGCCGACGTCTACTCCGACGCCCTCACGTATATGCGCGTGTATTTCTCCGGCTCGCTCGGACTTCTTATATATAACCTCGGCTCGGGGATACTGAACGCCGTCGGTGACTCAAGGCATCCGCTCGTTTTCCTCGTGATCTCCGCCGTAATCAACACCTGCCTTGATTTACTGTTCGTTATTAAATTCCACTGGGGCATAGTCGGCGTAGGGCTTGCGACCGTGATAGCGGAGCTCGTGAGCGCACTCTGCGTACTGTTTACGCTTACGCGCTCCCGCGAATCGTACCGGCTCGAGCTCAAAAAGCTGAAAATTTACAAGCCCGTTCTGAAGCGCATCGTTCAGATAGGCCTGCCCTCCTCGCTTCAGCAGATGCTGGTATCATTTTCAAACGTCTTCGTTCAGTCATACATAAACGCCTTTCAGACCCCGTGCATCGCGGGCTGGGCGAGCTATACGAAGATAGACGCCTTCACCGCCGTGCCACAGCAGGCGATTTCCCTTGCCGCCACCACCTTCGTCGGACAGAATATAGGAGCGGGCAAGGCGGACAGGGCGAAAAAGGGCACTTTCACCGCGCTTATGCTCATGATAGCCGCCGTCGTGCTCATCGTAATACCCCTTGAGCTCTTTGCCGAGCCGCTTATCCGCATATTTATCGACGAAAAGGCGGGGGCGGACGCGGTGGAATACGGCGTCGCTTTCCTGAGGGCGATAGCCCCGCTGAACCTCTGCCTCGTGGGGAACTCCGTCCTCGCGGGAGCGCTGCGCGGGGTCGGAGATACGAAGATACCGACGCTTATTCAGATAGCGTCCTTTATCGTTATAAGGCAGATATACCTTGCAATAATCTCGGGCGCGACCGATTCGCCGCTTCTTGTCGGTCTCGGCTACCCGCTCGGCTGGCTCTGCGCCTCGACAGCGCTCATATTCTACTATTTCTTCTCCGGATGGGAGAAAAGAACTGCGCGCAAGACGCCTGAAACTGCATAAAAAACCGCGCCGCCCGTTTCTTCGGGCGGCGCTTCGCTTGTTATACGGGAAGCCCCATGATGTATCTTCTTATCATATCGAGAGCGTGGCTTGCGGCGGCGTGCCTTGCGCGGACTCTGTCGCTTCCGAGGCTGACGCTTTTCTCAAAGACACCGTCCGGGGCGGCGAGAGCTATGGATACGTCGCCGGAAAAACCGCAGACGGCGACCGCGAGCTTCGAACCGAATAGGGCGCGCGCCTTTTTCGCGGCCTCGGAGGCGTTCGCTCCCGCAGCGGGCAGGACGGCTGAGCCGAGAAATACGCTCTCCGCGCCGGGAACGTCGGTTATCCGTTTTGATAATAGCCCGCCCGTGTATTCCTCGCTGACAGCAAGTGTCAGACCCGCGCCGGAGAGCAGCGAGACGGCGGTCTCCTCGAGGCTTGAAAAGGCTTCGGTGTAGATATATTCGCCGAGAGCTTTTCTGACCTCACTTAGAACGGGCTCGGCGAGAGCCTCGGCCTCGGCCTCGCTCTTCGCCTTCGCCGTAAGGCGGAGCATACATTCGGCGTTCCCCGCGTATGGCGCGAGGGTTGGATTTTCAAGCCTGTCCATCAGGGGGCGCAGGAGCTCGTCAATTCTGCTCTCGCCGACGCCGAACACGCGGATGAAGCGGGAGAAAAGCCGGTCTTCACTATTTGAGGCAAGGTAGGGCATCGCGGAGCGGCGGAACATCGTTCTGCACTCCCTCGGGGGACCGGGCAGCATTATTACGCGCTTGCCCTCCGCCTCGAAGGCGCAGCCCGGAGCCGTGCCGCAGGTGTTCTGAAAGGGAACGCAGCCCTCGGGCAGATATGCCTGGGAGTAATTGTTCACGGGAACTTGGTGGCCGGGCAGCCTGTCGGCAAAATAGCGCCGCATAACCTCGGCGGCCTCCTCGTTGTAAACGAGCTTTTTCCCGAATGCGGAGCAGAGGATATCCTTCGTAAGATCGTCGCAGGTGGGGCCGAGCCCGCCCGTGGTGATTATCAGGTCGGCGCGACTCTTTGCTATCTCGACGGCGGCTTTCGCCCTCTCACGGTTATCGCCTACGACGGTGTGGTGGAAAACGTCGATACCCAGCTCGGAGAGCATGCGCGAAATATCGGCGGCGTCGGTATTGACTACGTTCCCCAAAAGAAGCTCGGTGCCGACGGAGATTATCTCGGCTCTCATCGTGAGATCACCACACGTTCGATATTCATAACGGCCTCATTAACGAGCCCGTCGACGTCGAGAGCCTTTTCAACCTCGAGCACCTCGTCTATCTGCGGCTTCGTCCTCGGGTGGCGGGGGGTGAAGACCGTACAGCAGTCTTCGTAGGGGAGAATAGAGGTGTCGAAGGTGCCTATCCTGCGGGCTATCTTCACTATTTCAGCCTTGTCAAGGCAGACGAGCGGGCGGATAACGGGCAGAGAGACGCACTCTTCGGTGACAGCCATCGCCTGCATCGTCTGGCTCGCGACCTGGCCGAGACTTTCACCCGTCACGATGGCGGAGGCGCCGTTGGATAGGGCTATCTTCTCGGAGATGCGCGTCATAAAGCGGCGCATTATTATCGTGAAATACTCCTCGGGGCACTTGTCCCTTATCTCCTCCTGTATCTTCGTGAAGGGGACTATCTCGAGCGTCATGCGCCCGCAGTAGGGGGCGACGAGCTTTGCGAGAGTGATGACCTTTTCCTTCGCAAGCTCAGAGGTGTAGGGGAAGGAGAAGAAGTGGACGGGGATGATATGCACCCCGCGCTTTGCCATCATATAGGTGCTAACCGGACTGTCGATGCCGCCGGAGAGAAGGGAGACGGCAGAGCCGTTCGACCCGACGGGCATACCGCCGGCGCCCTCGATGGGAATCCCGTGAACGTAGGCGGCATAGTCGCGCACCTCGATATTTACCGTGAGCTCGGGGTTATGCACGTCCACCCTGCATTCGGGGAAGGCGTCCGCCAAAAGGCCGCCGACGTACTGCGAAACGGCGATGCTCGTCATCGGGAAGCTCTTGTCCGAGCGCTTTGTCTCGACCTTGAAGCTCTTCGCCTTTTTGAGCTCTTCGCCGAGATAGCGCTTCGCCGTCCCGAAAATGGCGTCCTTATCCTTTTCGCAGGCGGCGGCGCGGCTTATCGCGACCGCGCCGAACACCGTTTTCATTGCCTCAAGGGCGGCGTCCATATCGCAATCGTCCGACTGCGGCTCAACGTAGGTCGTGGACTGGACGGTGTAGACCCGGAAATCGCCGAGGCCGCGAAGCCGCCTCCGGACGTTTGCCATAAACTTATCCTCAAATATCCTCTTGTTAAGGCCCTTGAGCACGATCTCCCCGTGCTTTAAAAGAATGATATCCTCCAAAGCTCTTACCTCTTTTTCAAGTTTTTTCTTGAGTATAGCAGAAAGACAATCGTTTCGCAAGCTCGCCGCAGACCTAAAAAATCGCTGTTGTTTCAAAAAATAACTGGTAAAGTAACAAATATATGCTATAATAACTCAGACAAAGCAAAAAAGGATGGTAAAAGATGAGAAAAGCTGTCGCGCTTGCGCTTGCGCTTTTGATGCTCGTGAGCCTTATCCCTGCAGTGTTCGCGGAAACGGAGCTTCCGAAGACTCACACGTTCATTTTTATGTCGGAGGGGCAGGAGTACCTCACCGTTATACTGAAGGGGGAGGAGAAGCTTTTAAGGCCGACAAACCCGACCTCGGAAAACGGCACCTTTGACGGATGGTACGCGGACGAGGAGCTCACCGAGCCCTTTGAAAACTTCGGCGTGAACCCGGAGATGGACGACGGGGTAACGCGGATCTACGCACGCTTTACGCCGAACACCGTGAAGATAGTATATCACGACACCGAGAATAACATAATCGTTACCGACGAGGCAGAGCTTGGCTCGGTATATACCTTCGACGCGGGCTATCCGCTTTTCGACCCGAAGGCGAACGACAAGGTTAATATAGCCTGGCAGGACGGCTCCGGAAAAGTGTACGAGGGAGAGGTGACCGTCACCGGCGACCTCGAGGTCTACCCCGTGCTCGACGTGCGCTACTGGGTGCGCTTCGACACGCAGGGCGGCTCCAAGCTGATAATGCAGTACGTCAAGCCAGGAGACAAGGCGCTGCGCCCCGCCTCGCCCGAGAGAGTTGGCTATTCGTTCATCGGCTGGTTCGACGCCGCCGAGGGCGGAGCTGAGTTCGATTTTGACGTTCCCGTGGAGGCGAACGTGACAGTTTACGCGCGGTGGCGAGCCGAAAAGGCGGCCTACACCGTCACCTACTGGTTTGAGGAGGCGGACTCCGATGAGTACACCCTTGGAGCGACACATGCAGTCAGCGCAGAGGAATCGACTTATTACACCGGCGATACCGCCCTCGCGGCCGATATAAACGAGCTTTTCTGCGACCCGCACGGATTCGAGCATTTTATCCCGCAGCCGGAAAAGACCGAGGGCGGCGAGCTTCTCGGCGACGGCTCGAGTATGTTCAAGGTTTATTACAGAAGACAGCGCTTCGACCTCACCTTCAAGGGCTACACCGCTGAAAACGAGTACAAGACCTATCAATTCTACGGGATAAAGTACGACCAGGAGTTAAGCGACGTTCTTGCGGAGATACAGGACATAAACTACGAGCCGGAGAATTATAAGATCTACTTCCTTTTCGAGATCGACGGAGATATGTATATCGCCGATTTTGAAGAGGGACACAACGGCGGCCTTTTAGTCGGAACGGAGAATACCGATCCCTTTGAGGACGGCGAGATCATCTACACCCAGTACTTGCAGGAGAGACTGACGGATAAGATCATCGACGTTTACAAGGTCATATATCCCGACGTCGTATACCCGGAGGACGCCCCGCAGAAGGAATACGACGGAAAGACCTTCTACTACGATCAGACCGTCATCTTCACCCGCTACAATTCCATCTTCGGCGTTGAGGATATGGAGGACTTCTTCACCTACGCCTTTACCTACGTTGAGGAGGACGGCACAGAGACGAGCCTTCCGCGTCAGCCGAGGGGCTGGTTCTATATGACTAATCTCGGCAACTACAACTTCTACTTCGACAGGCGGCAGTACGATATCCACTACTCCGTGGGCGGCGGCCCTGCCGTCTCCGACACTCTCGATATTTACTACGAGACCCGCCTAAAAAAGTACGAGCCGGAGAGCTACGTTGAGCTTCTGCCCGATAAGTCCAATATCGAGGAGGCCACAAAGTGGGTAAATAACGGCGATACGCTGTATTTCAACGGCTGGTATGCGAACGACGCTTATACCGATAAATTCGACTTTTCCGAGGAGATAATGCCGTCCTGCGACATTATGCTGTACGCCAAGTGGGGACCGCTCAGCTACACCGTCACCTTCGACCCGGACGGCGGCGCCTTTACCGGACTTGAGACGATAAGCGTAAATTACGGCGAAAAGGTCGCTCAGCCGGACGACCCCGTGAGGGGCATGGAATCCTTCCTCGGCTGGACGCTGAACGGAAAGCCGTATAACTTCGATTCCCCGGTCACCGAGGACATCGTGCTTAAAGCCTGGTATTCCGGAACGGACACCTACCGCGTAATATATCACGAGGGGGAGGGAAGCGGCACGCCCCCGACGGACCCGGAGAGCTATCTTGAGAACGCCTCAGCCAACGTAATGGGCCCCGGCGGCCTTATCCCGCCCGAGGGTATGGAATTCGTCGCGTGGAGAGCCGAGGACGGAAGTCTCGTCTATCCCGGCGGCCTCGTATATTTCGACAGGGAGGATATTGAGCTTACCGCGGTTTACGGAAAGGACCCCGTGCTGACAAGCTTCATCTATGACCTTAACTATTCCCACTTCGGCATAAGGACGTTCGCTGCCGAGGAGGAAGAGGTCACGCTTCTCAATAACGACAAGCTGACCCTGCGCTCCCCGCGTATGCGCGAAATCCCGCGCGGCTGGCTCTTCGCCGGCTGGTACCTTGACGAGGACTGCACGGAGGAGGCGCCGGACAGGATGCTCGTCTGCGTTGAGAACGAGCCGAACGTGGTATACGCAAAGTGGGTAAAGGAGACCACGACGCCGACGCCAGAGCCCGAACCGGAGCCGGAGCCTGAACCCGAACCGACGCCGGAGCCCGAGCCTGACCCGGTGCCCGACCCCGAACCGGAACCCGAACCCGTGCCGGAGCCCGAACCCGAGCCGACGCCGGAACCGGGTCCCTCGCCGGACGATACGGAAATAGAGGAAAACGAGACCCCGCTTGATGGAGAAGAGGAGCTGGACATCGGCGAGGAGGAGACTCCGCTTGACGGGGCGCCCGAAACGGGAGACACGAAGCACACGGCGCTGTGGATCGCTCTGGGCTCGATCGCCGCCCTCGGCGCTGTAGCGCTCGTTGTTATCGGCAAAAAGAAAAAATAACCAAATTGGGCGCCCGCAAGGGCGCCTTTTTGATGCGCTTTCGGCTTCATTCTGCAAAATGCTGTGAAAAGCGGGAAAAAATTCGTCAATTTTCAGCATTCGATTTTTCGATTTTCTATTTTTCTTTTGCGAAGAATTTGGTATAATCAGGTTGAACCTAATTATTCTCTGATGGGGGAGATACCGATGATTTCACACGGCAAGGAAATTAAGATGTTCTGCGGCAATTCCAACCGCAAGCTGGCGGAGGATATCGCTAAGCATATGGGCACGCATCTCGGCGATATGCAGGTAACGCATTTTGCTGACGGTGAGTGCTCTGTTTCTCTTTATGAGACCGTCCGCGGCTGCGACGTGTTTCTTATCCAGTCCACCTGCAATCCCGTAAACGATAACCTGATGGAGCTTTTAGTTATGATCGACGCCTGCCGCAGGGCGAGCGCCGGAAGGATAACCGCCGTAATGCCCTATTTCGGCTACGCGAGGCAGGACAGAAAGGCGAAGAGCCACGATCCCATCTCCGCGAAGCTGGTCGCAAATCTTCTGACGAGCGCGGGAGCAGACCGCGTGCTTACGATGGATCTCCACGCGCCCCAGATCCAGGGCTTCTTCGATATCCCCGTGGATAACCTCGTGGGAATGCCCATCTTCGCAAAGTACTATCTCGATATGTTCGGCCCGAGCTCCGAGACCACGATGGTCGTATCTCCCGACGTGGGCAGCGTCGCCCGTTCCCGCAACTTCGCCCACAAGATGGGCATGAACCTTGCCATAGTCGACAAGCGCCGCGAGCGCGCAAACCAGTCCGAGGTAATGAATATCATCGGCGAGGTCAAGGGCAAGAACGTGATCCTCTTCGACGATATGGTCGATACCGCCGGCTCCCTCTGCGGAGCGGCGAAGGCCCTCGTTGAGATCGGCGGCGCCAAGGAGGTCTACGCCTGCGCGAGCCACGCCATCCTCTCCGGCCCCGCCATCGAGCGCATCGACAAGAGCTATATCAAGGAGCTCGTCCTCCTCGATACCATACCCGAGATCGAGTCGAAGAAGCACGAGAAGATAAAGTTCCTCTCCGTCGCGCCCATCTTTGGCGAGGCTATCGAGCGCGTTTACGCCGAGATAGCTCTGAGCGCCCTTTTCAACTGATATGTGCTTCAAAAAGCCCGGTAAATACTCCTGGATAGTGGTATTCCTCGGAAACCCCGGCCCGAGGTACGCGATGACGAGGCACAACGCCGGATTTATCACGGCTGACGAGTACGCGAAGAGCCGCGGCGTGAGGATAGACAGGCTGAAGTTCCACGCCCTCACCGGCGAGGCGGAGGTAAACGGGGAGAAGCTTTTTCTGATGAAGCCCCAGACCTATATGAACGAGTCCGGCAAGGCCGTGCGCGAGGCAATGAGCTTTTACAAGGTGCCGCTCGACCACATTCTCGTCATTTCTGACGACGTTACACTCGACGTCGGCAGGATACGCATCCGCAGGAGCGGAAGCGCGGGCGGGCATAACGGACTTAAGGACATCATCGCAAATTGCGGCGGCGAGGGCTTTCCCCGCATAAAGCTTGGAGTGGGCAAGCCGGAATATGAGATGATCGACTGGGTGCTCTCGGCATTCAGGGATAAGGATGCGGAGGAGATATTCGCCGCCGCGAAAAAAGCCTGCGACGCCATCGAAGAGATCGTAAAATCCGGCGTCGATAAGGCGATGAACGACTATAACGGATAAAAGCGGGGATTTCCCCGCTTTTTTTGGAGGAAAAGGGTATGACGGCAAGGGAGCTTATAAATTTTCTGGGAATAATAGAGAAGCTGAAAACCACGCCGAGGCATAACGTGATGCGCTCGGGCAGGGTGGAGAGCGTCGCCGAGCATTCGTGGCGCCTTGCCGTTATGGCGATGCTCGCGGCGGGCGAGGAGCAGGGCCTCGACCGCGACAGGCTTATTAAGCTCGCCCTCGTCCACGATTTCGGCGAGGCGATAACGGGGGATATCCCGGCCTTTATCAAGACGGACGAGAACCGCAAAACGGAGCGGGAGGCGATAGCCGAGCTCTGCGAAGGCCTTCCGGACAAGGAATGCGGGGAGCTCAAAAGCCTCTTTTCCGAGCTTGACGAGATGAGCTCGCCGGAGGCGAGGTTTATGAAGGCCCTCGATAAATGCGAGGCGGTTTTGAGCCATAACGAGGCGGATATCTCGACCTGGCTTCCGCTGGAGTACGAGCTTCAGCTGACCTACGGGCAGAAGGAATGCTCGTATTTCCCGTTCACAAGGGAGCTTCGGCGCGAGCTTGAGGAGGATTCGCGGCGCAAGATAGCCGAGGAGGGCGAAAAGCAATGAAAACAGGCGCTCCCAACGGGGCGAAAATGATAATAGAGCGGCTGAGAGAAGCCGGGTACGAGGCGTACGCCGTGGGCGGCTGCGTTAGAGATGCCGTTCTCGGAAGGCAGCCGGAGGACTGGGATATAACGACGAGCGCCCTGCCCGAGCGGGTAACGGAGCTTTTTTCCGACCTTCGCGTGGTTCCCACCGGGATAAAGCACGGCACCGTTACCGTGCTTGCGGACGGCGAGAGCTTCGAGGTGACGACCTATCGCGTGGACGGGGAGTACTCGGACCACAGAAGACCCGAGAGCGTAAGATTTACCGCGAGCCTTGAGGAGGATCTTGCCCGCCGGGATTTTACGATAAACGCTATGGCGTGGGATCCATTTACCGATGAGATAGTCGACCCGTTCGGCGGTATGCGCGATATCGAAGACCGAACGGTAAGATGTGTGGGCGAACCGGAAAAAAGATTTTCCGAGGACGCGCTCAGGGTACTGAGGGCGCTGAGATTCTCCTCCGTTCTCGATTTTGAAATAGAGGAAAAAACGGCGCGAGCCGTTCGTGAAATGGCGGGCGACCTTGAAAAAATAGCGGGCGAGCGCATAAGAGCCGAGCTTGTGAAGCTTATAACCGGCAGGGGAGCCGCCCGCGCGCTTTTGGAATACAGGGAAGTTTTCGCCGTGATTCTTCCCGAGCTTGAGCCGCTGATGGGGCTTGAAATGCACGACAGGTTTGAATACTTCGACGCTTACGAGCGCACTGTCAGCGCCCTTGAAAGCTACCGGGGCGGGGATCCCGTCACGGCTGCCGCCATACTTTTGAGAAACGTGGGTGTTCCGACCGGCACAAATGGGGAAAAGCTCGCAAGAGAGGCGCTTTACAGGCTGAGGTATCCGCTTGACGAGATAAAAAAGATATCCGAGCTCGTGAAATACTCCGGCGAGTATATACTGCATACGAAAAAGGCTGTCAGAAGGCTCGCCTCGGCTTTGGGCTATGAGCAGGTCTCGCGGCTTTTAGAGCTTAAAAGGGCGGACGCCCTGGCTATGTGCGAGGCCGAAAGGGCGAGACCTTGGGCTGACGTCGACGGTATTTCCCGCATTTTCGAGGAGGTAAAGCTCGAGGGCGAGCCGCCCTCCCTTAAAAACCTCGCCGTCTCCGGCGGCGATATAATGGCGCTCGGGGTGCCGAAGGGAAAGAGAGTGGGCGAGATACTGTCTTCCCTTCTTGACGCCGTAATCGACGAGGAATGTGAAAACGAAAAAGAAGCCCTGATTGAAAGGGCAAGAGAGATGTTATAGTATAATAACGCCCCTGCGCTTTTTTGAAGCGCAGGGGCGTTAGCTTTATTCATAGGTCATCCGCATTTTAAAAAGCTGCTTATCCGTTTCACCGGATAAAAACCAGTCGTTTCCCTCGCTCCCCCAGCGGAGAGTGAGCTCGTCGCCGAGCCTTGCCTCGGCGCGGTACTCTATGCCGATTTTTGTAAGACGCTTGGAGTGCAGCTCGGGGGGCAGGGTATCCTCCATAAGGTCGAAATACCGGGTGTTGTTCATATGCCCGTTCATATCCGTATAGCTGAAGGGAACGGTGAAAGAGGCCTCGCGCGTTGTCTCGATATGGCGGGGGGCGCGGGGGAGCGGGGGCTCAAAGCCCGTCTTCTCAAATGGTACGGCGACGTTCTTATCCTCGGGGAATACCATCTTCCTCTCGACTGAGTCCATGAGCACCCAAAGGGCGGCGGCGGTGACGAGCACGGCGCCGTCAGCGCCGATGATGCGGTAATACCGGGGGAAGAACAGATGCATGGTATCGCCGGGCCAGCTCTCAAGGGTTATCTCCTCGTCGTATTCCGGCATCCGGTTTATCCGCGCCTCCTGCAGAGTGACAACCCAGAGTAGTCCGCGGTCGAGGGTCTTTTCCCTTCCGGCGCCGAGCTCTTCGGTGTGCGCTATCGACGCCTCCTGCATCATCCGGAGCATAGTCGAAAGGCGAAGCCTTCGGTTTAAGTCCACCTCGGCGTTGCGGAGGCGGAATTTCACTCTGTAAACGCTCATTTTTCTATCCGCTTTTCTATCGCGTCCACCACGTCGCCGAGGGTGGAGAGGCGCTGCCACTGGCGGTTCGGTATGCGGACGTTGAAATTCGCCTCAAGGCGGCAGATGACGAGGGTAAAGCCCATCGAATCTATCGCCGCGTCGGTATTTATCACCGTGTCCTCGGTAAGCTCGGCGCCCTCGAGCTCGGGAACGCACTCGTAAATGACCTCTTTCGTCGCGGAAAGGATCTCCTGTCTTGTCATAATTGAAGCTCCCATCTTTTTATTTTCCCCGTCGCCGTTCTCGGCAGGGGATGAGGTGTGAATATAACGTCCTTTATCTGCTGGCCTCTCGGCCTCAGAGCCATCACCGGGCGGACGGCCTCGAGAATGGCGGCTCGCTCCGAGCTCTCGCCCGCGATTACAAGGTACGGCGCCCCGTCCTTTTCAGCTACTGCGAAGTCGCGGCCGGGGAGAACGGCGCCAAGCTCGCCCTCGTATTCGGGCAAAAATATCTTCGTCCCGTCGGAGAGGACGAGGATCTCCTTCTTCCTGCCTGTGACGTGCAGAAGTCCCTCTCCGTCAATAAAGCCGAGATCGCCCGTGCGGAGTAGGCCGCCCGAGAGAACGTCGCGAGTCGCGTCCTGCATCTTGTAATAGCCCTCCATAACGCAGGTCGGGGCGGAGATGAGTATCTCGCCGTCCTCGGCGATCATCACCTCGTCGTCCGGGCAGACCGTCATCGCGTATGGGTCGGCGCCGAGACTGAGAGCGACGCCGGAGCTCGTCTCCGTAAGCCCGTAGCCAAACGAGACGCGAAGCCCTATCGAGGCGCAGGCGGTGATAAGGCGCGGCGGACAGTCGCCCGCCCCGATAAGGACGAGCCGAAGCCCCTCGTTGAGAGCGTTATACTTTAAAAGAAAGCCGAGCAGCAGAGGCACTACGGATATTGCCGTCGGCGCAAAGAAGGCGCAGTCGTCGATATAATGCCGGGCGCCCCGCCCGAGAGCAACAGCCGCCCCGCAGCTAAGCCCCCAGAGAAGGCCGCAGACGAAGCCAAAAACGTGGTTTAAGGGAAGCTGACACAATAAAACGTCACCCTCGCTCAAGGGCAGAAGCGAGCCGCCGTTATAAGCGGAGCTCATAAGGCTCTCGTCCGTCAGCACGACGGCCTTTGAGCGGCTAGTCGTGCCGGAGGTGAAGAAGAGCACCCTGCCGCCGCTTTTTACGCCGCCGGTAAGATACGGTGAAAACTCCCCGGTAAACTCCTCGTCGGAGGACCAGAGACAGTCGATATCGGTATAAGCTATGTAGCCCTTAAGAAGGGCGTCGGGCGTGTTTTCATCGAGCAGCACCGTCTGCATGCCGGAAACTATCGACGCCATTATCGTTAAAACGCACTCAAAGCTCCCGTCGCAAAGTATGCCGAGCGAGGTCTTGCCCGAGGCTCGAAGATCGTTTGCCCTTCGCTGAACGAGGTCAAAAAGCTCAAAATACGAAAGGCGGACTTTTTCGCCCACCGCCTCATAGATAAGCGCGGTGCGATTCCCGCTCTCGGAGGCGTAAAACGAGAGCATATGGTAAAGACCCTGAAAGCGCATAGCATCACTCCTTCCGCTCCAGTATACCATCTATCCGCAGAAATTAACAGAGCTTTTTACAATTTATACAAAAAATTCAAAAATATTTCAAATTAGGTAGTGCATTTTTTACGACACGGGTGTATAATTCGGATTAAAGATAAAATACAAATAATCTAATCGGGAGGCACGAAATGGATAAAAATACCAGAATCTGCATAGTAGGCGGCGGCCCCGCCGGTCTTTCCGCAGGAATGTATCTCGAGCAGAAGGGATACGAAAACTATACCATTCTTGAGCGGCTTGACAGGGTCGGCGGCAAGTGCTGGTCGCCCCACTACAACGGCAGGCGTTACGAGATGGGCGCTATTATGGGCGTTCCCTCGTACTACGCCGTTCACGACGTTGAGGAGTTCTGCGGAATTACTCACGACGGACCGAAGCTCAACCGCAACTACAAGAACGGGGAGGGCAAGGTCATCGAGCCGTTCGAGCCCAAGAAGAACATTCTCAAGATCCCCCGTCTTCTCAGAATGAAGAAGCAGCTCAAGAAATTCGGCGAGCTTCTTGAGACGAAGTACAAGGGGTACGACGTGAACGGCCACCGCGGCGTTGCCGAGGGACGGTACGACGGCTTCTCCCAGCAGAACGCAAAGCGCGAGCCCATTTCCGGCGAGAACCCCAACCTTAAGGATCTCGCCCTGCCCTTCTCCGAGTTCTGCAAGCTGAATGGCATCGAGCTCATCCAGGATATCTGGATCGGGCCCTATACCTCGTTTGGCTACGGATACTTCGACGAGATCCCCGCGGGCTACGTTGTGAAGTACCTCGATTTCCAGACCACGATGAACTTCGTCAAGGTCAACCTATGGACGTGGAAGGAGGGCACCCAGTATATCTGGGAGCAGCTTAACGCCCACCTTAAGAACCCCGCCCGCCTTGGAAGCAGGATAGACAAGGTCGAGCGCCGCGACGGCAAGGTCTACGTCACCGTGAACGGAGCGGAGGAGGAGTACGATAAGATAATCGTAACCGCCCCGCTTTATATCCCGAACAAGCGCGCTGACGGTCAGATCGGCATGGTCGACTACTTCGACACCCGCGACGACGAGCGCGAGCTCTTCTCCAAGATAGACTACGAGCGCTACGACGTTTTAGCCGTGGAGACGAAGCCGGAGGATCACCCGGAGATAAGCTATTACGTTTTCGACAATATGGTCCCGTCCCGCCTCGGCCACCTTATGGTATATTACCGCCGCTGGAAGGACAGCGTCGATCAGGTCATCACGACCTACGCGCTGAGAAAGCACAAGAAGTCCAAGGAGATCCCCTACGAGGACTGCAAGAAGATGGTGCTCGATGACCTTAAGACGATGAAGAACCCCGCGTCCAACGTGGTTAACGAGTGGAGCGTGTATTACTTCCCGCACGTCTTCTCCGAGGACTACGCCGCCGGCTGGTACGATAAGGTCGAGGCGATGCAGGGCAAGTACGACACCTACTATGCCGGAGAGATCATGAGCTTCGGCGATATGGACGAGACGGCGGAGTACAGCCGCGAGCTCGTTGAACGCTTCTTTTAATAATTGAAACCTCTTCCGGGCGGGGCTTTGCCCCGCCCGAGCTTTTCATTAAAGGTCACCCCTAAATACTCTCATGCATTCATCTTGCTTGATCTTTTTCCGCCATATTTTGCAAAAATGCTCGGTAATACACAAAGTATTACCTGTGCTTTTTGCTTCGTCTGACGAAAAAATCTCTTCGCAATCTGAACACGTCGATTATTTAGAGGTTCCCAAAAGAAACAACGAAAGGCGTGAAACGATGAAATTTTACAAGGACCATTACGAGGTCGTCATCATCGGCGGCGGTCTTGCGGGAATGGCCTGCGCTCTTCAGCTTCAGGCGTGGGGGATAAAGGATATACTGATCCTTGAAAAGCACAACCTGCCCGGCGGCCTTGCGACCGACTTCGTGAGAAACGGGTTTGAGATAGAGGCAACTCTCCACGAGATGATGAGCATAGGCACGAAGGATAACCGGCTCAAGGTCGGCAAGTTCTTCGACGATATGGGCGTCGATATCGACTGGCTTCACGTTCCCGAGTGCTACCGCGTAGTCCTGCCGAACTCCGGCATCGACGCTACGCTCCACGAGGGATACGAGACCGTCGCCCGCGAGATCGACGCGAAGGTGCCCGGCACTTATGATAAGGTGCACGAGCTCATGCTCCTGTGCAGGCGTGTGTACGACAGTATGAATATACTCTCCGTCACACCTATGTCGAAGGTGCAGATGCTCTTGAAGCACCCCGATTTCGTCAAGACCGTGGGCTACAGCGCGACGGAGGTCATAAACACCTTTGACCTGCCGAAAAAGGCGGTCGAGATGCTGACGCCGTACTGGATATACGTCGGCAACCGGATGGACGACCTGCCCTTTACGATCTACGCCTTCCTGATGGCGGACTACTTCACGGGAAGCTACGTCTGCCGCGGCTATTCGCACGAGATGAGCATGAAGATGCAGGCGAAGGTCGAGGAGAACGGCGCCCAGTTCGAGCTGAGGCAGGAGGTCACGAAGATACTCGTTAAAAACGGGAAGGTTTACGGCGTCCGCACCGCGAGGGGCGACGAGATAAGCTGCGATTACGTTGTCTCCGCCGCCTACCCGAACAAGGTGTACACGAGGATGATAGAGCCAGCCTCCGAGGTGCCGGAGGGCGCTCTCAAAATGGTGAACGGCCGCGCCCTCTCCGTTTGCCCCGTAAGCATAATAATGGTGCTCGAGGGCAGGCCCGAGGAGCTGGGGATAACGAATTACTCCACCTTCTCCGGCGATACGATGGACACGAACGAGATTTGGGAGAATTACAAGAACCTTTCAGAGCCCTATAACTATATCACCACGATATGCTTAAACTACGCGAATCCGAACTGCGTGCCGGATGGGTACACCCAGCTTTCGATAACGGCTCTGCCGCTGAACGACCCCTTCGCGGACGTCACCGAGGAGAGCTATTTCGACTTTAAGCGCCGGCTTGCAAACGAGATGATAGAGAAGTACCTCCGCCATACCGGCGTTCCCGATTTCCGCGATAAGATCGTAGAGATAGAGGTCGAGACACCAATGACGGTGGCGCATTACGTCGGCGCGTGGAAGGGCAGCATCTACGGCTACAGCCACTCCCTCTCCGACCACGCGGTCGCAAGGCTCCAGATGAAGGAGGAGGACAAATTCATCGAGGGGCTTGAGTTTGCCGGAGCTCACGGGATGAGCGGCGACGGTATGGGCCCGCAGATAACGAACGGCAGGGCGGCCGCCAAGGCGATACGCGAGGATAAGGAAAGGAAAGAAAAGGAGGCGGGCAAATGAGCATAAAGGTCAAGGGCTTCCTTAAGGACGTGGGCGGCGCCTCGAGGGTGACGGCTCTCCGCAAGGCGTCCATTGAAAACGCCTCCGCCGTACCGGACGGAAAAGACCCTATCCGCGAGCTTGCGGATAAGCTCCACCCCGCCGGAATGGAGTTTATCGTAGATTCCGTGCGCCCCGCCTCTCCCACCTCGATAATATTCCGCCTGAAGTCAGCGGACGGACATATACCCCCGTTCCAGGCGGGGCAGTACGTAAATTTCCGCCTTAAAATAGGCGAGAGCGAGCTTACGAGACCCTATACGATAAGCTCAGCTCCGTATGAGGCGAGGGGAGAGAACGGCTTTATCGAGGTCACGATAAGGCGCAACAGACCCTATCTCGTGCCCGACTGGTTCTTTGAAAACGTGAAGCCCGGAACGAGGCTAAAGGGCAATATGCCCTTCGGCACCTTCTACTGGGAGACTGTAAGAGACTCGAAGAATATCGCCGCCATCGCGGGCGGCAGCGGGATAACGCCCTTCCTCTCGATGGCAAGGGAGATAGCCTTTGGAAAGATGAAGGACGCTCACCTCACGATAATCTACGGCTCTGTAAAATCGGACGATATCGTGCTTAAAGAAGAGCTTGAAAAGGCGGAGAAGGCTTCTGAAAACGTGCGCGTTGTCCACGTCCTATCGGGCGACCCGGAGTGGACGGGCGAGCGCGGCTTCGTGACCCGCGAGCTTTTGGAGAAATACTCCGGCGAGGACCCCACCTATATGTTCTGCGGTCCGCTTGCAATGTATAAGCTTGTTTCCGGCATAATGGGCGAGATGGGCGTCACCTGCCGCCGCTTCCGGCACGACGTGATAAGTCAGCCCGCCGACCCGACGGTTTTGGAGGGCTGGCCGGAGGGCAACGAAAAGAGAAGCTATTATATCACCGTTATCCGCGGCGTGAGGGAGGACGTTATAAAAGCCTCGGGCGCCGAGCCCGTAGCCGTGGCGCTGGAGCGGGCGGCGATCCCTGTAGACACGCATTGCAGGGGCGGCGAGTGCGGCTTCTGCCGCAGCCAGCTTCTCGACGGGGATATCTTCGTACCCGCATTCGGCGACGGGCGCAGGCTGATGGATAAGGAGATGGGCTGGTTCCACGCCTGCAGCGCCTACCCCCTGAGCGACCTCAAGATAAAGATACCTATTTTATAATGTAATCACACTGAACTTTCGTCCTCCGCCCTACGGCGGGGGACTTTTCTTCTTTAGACAGGCGAATTATTTGAATAAGTCCAAAAGACGGAAATTCAAAAATCACAAAATGACGAAAATTAAAACGAAGTCTAAAGATTTTTTTGTAAGCCCTGACAAGATTTTTGATTTTTCGATTTAAAGCGGCGCAAACGCTTGTAATTTTTTTGGCCCTGTGCTAAAATACAATAGATTTTTCGGAAGAAATTAGCCGCAAAAAACGGGCGAAAACCTCGAAAAACCCGCCTTAAACGGCATATATTGTGGGTTTTTACCAAAATCCGTGAAGGAGCCACAAAATGCCGCCGTCAAAAAGGCGACAAAATAGTTTGTTATTCGCGTTTGCGTGTAATAAAAATATTTTTGGAGGAAATGGAAATGAGCAAGAAACTTACAAAGATCCTCGCGCTCGTGCTGGCTCTTACGCTGGTCGTTGCTCTTGCCGCCTGCGGCGAGAAGACCACCGATCCTAAGACCGATCCCGAGCCGACGACCCCGACTAACCCGACTGAGCCCACTCAGCCCACCGAGCCGACTCAGCCCACTGAGCCCACTGAGCCCACCGAGCCCACTGACGAGCCCGAAGTGGACATCACCGAGGGCCTCGGCACCGCTGAGTACCCCGCCTTCAACGAGGGCAAGGTAACCGCTAACCTGGCTGAGGCCGGCGGCGGCGAGGTTGGATATGACGTCTATGCCGGCGTTGCCGGTAAGGACTATACCGACCCCGAAGTCTACACCTTCAACGACTATACCGCCGGTATGTCCAACCTGAACTGGAACCCCCTCTCCTGGGAGACCAACGATGATTCCGCCATACTCGACTATCTCTCCCGCGGCTTCTACAGCTTCGAGATCAACTCCACCCTCGACGGCTGGTCCGTGACCTGCGAGATGGCCTCCGAGCTTCCTGTTGACGTTACCGCCGATTACGTCGGCCAGTACGGCATCCAGGCCGGCGAGACTGCCAAGGCCTTCAAGATCAAGCTCAACGAGCTTGCTACCTGGGAAGATGGCACCCCCATCAACGCTGATACCTACATCTATTCTTATCAGCAGCTCCTCGATCCGGCTCAGCTTAACCGCCGCGCCGACTCCCTCTATGCCGGTGACTTTGCTATCGTCGGCGCGAAGGAGTACTTCAACCAGGGCCGCACCGCGTTCACCGCTCTCGGCTCCACCGTTGCATCTTACCTTGATAACGGCGGCAGCCTCGACGACCTCTACGTCGACGCTTATTCCTTCTGGAACTGCGACGCCAGCTACACCGATGCTGACGGCAACCCCGCTCCTCAGTACGTTTCCGTTAACGACGAGACCGTCTACGGCGAGAACGTTGACGACGCTTTCAGCGGCAAAGAGCTCTATGACACCTACTTTGCAGCCGGCGCTTCCTATGAGAGCTACGGCGCCACCTACGTCGGCACCCTCGTTTCTTTCGAGGCCAACTACAGCTGGGACAACGTTGG
>ONGN01000099.1 GCA_900317385.1 uncultured Eubacteriales bacterium | reverse complement strand
TAACAAGGAGTACCACCCCGACGTTATCAATCTCATCTCTCTGCGCGTCGCCTCTGACTTCGAGGCGAAGGTTAAGGATGGGAAGGTCACCGTCGAGGATATCCAGGACAGCGTAGAAAAGGTTCTCTCCGAGTGCGGCTACGCGGACGTGGCGAAGGCCTATATCCTCTATCGCCGCCAGCGTGAGAAGGTCAGGAACGTAAACTCCACCCTTCTCAACTACAGGGATCTCGTGGATAACTACCTCAAGATAAACGATTGGCGCGTCAAGGAGAACAGCACCGTCACCTACTCCGTAGGCGGTCTCATTCTCTCGAACTCCGGCGCCATCACCGCGAACTACTGGCTCAGCGAGGTCTACGACGACGAGATCGCCGAGGCTCACCGCTCCGCCGCGATACACCTTCACGACCTCTCCATGCTCACCGGCTACTGCGCGGGCTGGAGCCTCAAGCAGCTCATCCAGGAGGGTCTCGGCGGAGTGCCAGGAAAGATAACCTCCTCCCCCGCGAACCACCTCTCCACCCTCTGCAACCAGATGGTGAACTTCCTCGGTATCATGCAGAACGAGTGGGCGGGCGCTCAGGCCTTCTCCTCCTTCGACACCTACCTTGCCCCCTTCGTAAAGGTCGACAACCTCAGCCAGAAAGAGGTCAAGCAGTGCATCCAGAGCTTCGTTTACGGAGTAAACACCCCGAGCCGCTGGGGAACCCAGGCTCCCTTCTCCAACATCACCCTTGACTGGGTAGTGCCTAACGATCTCAAGAATCTGCCCGCTATAATCGGCGGCAAGGAGATGGACTTCACCTACGGCGACTGCCAGAAGGAAATGGATATGGTGAACAAGGCCTTCATCGAGATCATGATCGAGGGCGACGCGAACGGACGTGGCTTCCAGTACCCCATCCCCACCTACTCCATCACCCGCGGCTTCGACTGGTCCGAGACGGAGAACAACAAGCTCCTCTTCGAGATGACCGCGAAGTACGGCACCCCCTATTTCTCCAACTATATTAACTCCGATATGGAGCCCTCCGACGTCCGCAGCATGTGCTGCCGTCTCCGTCTTGACCTCCGTGAGCTTCGCAAGAAGTCCGGCGGCTTCTTCGGCTCCGGCGAGTCCACCGGCTCCATCGGCGTCGTAACCATCAATATGCCGAGGATAGCCTATCTTGCAAAGGACGAGGCCGACTTCTACGCAAGGCTCGATACCCTTATGGATATCGCCGCCCGCAGCCTCAAGACTAAGCGCACAGTTATCACGAAGCTCCTCGAGCAGGGCCTTTACCCCTATACCAGGAGATATCTCGGCACCTTCAACAACCACTTCTCCACCATCGGTCTCGTGGGAATGAACGAAGCCTGCCTCAACGCGAGCTGGCTCCGCGCCGACCTCACCGACGCCGCCGCTCAGAAGTTCACCCGCGACGTGCTCAACCACATGCGCGAGCGTCTCTCCGACTATCAGGAAAAGTACGGCGACCTCTACAACCTCGAGGCCACTCCCGCCGAGTCCACCACCTACCGCTTCGCAAAGCACGACAAGGAGGAGTTCCCCGACATCATCACCGCGAATATGAACGGCACTCCCTACTACACTAACTCCTCGCATCTTCCCGTAGGCTACACCGAGGACGTTTTCTCCGCCCTCGATATCCAGGACGACCTTCAGACCCTCTACACCTCCGGCACCGTCTTCCACGCCTTCCTCGGCGAGAAGCTGCCCGACTGGAAGGCCGCAGCGAATCTCGTTCGCAAGATCGCAGAGAACTACAAGCTCCCGTACTACACGATGAGCCCGACCTACTCCGTCTGCGCCGATCACGGGTATCTCACCGGCGAGCAGTACGTCTGCCCGATCTGCGGCAAGAAGACCGAGGTTTACAGCCGCATCACCGGCTACTACCGCCCCGTTCAGAACTGGAACGACGGCAAGGCTCAGGAGTTCAAGGACAGAAAGGTCTACAACGTAGGCCACTCCGTCCTGACCCATACGGGTCCGAATCCCGCTCCCGCGGACGAGGCGCCCGCCATCACGGCGGCGCCCGCAGAGGCTCCCGCGGCAAGCGAGAGCTCCGTCATCCTCTTCAAAACTCCGACCTGCCCCAACTGCAAGGCGGCAGCCGCCCTCTTAGACAAGGCCGGCGTAGCCTACACCGCGCTGAACGCGAACGAGAACGCCTCGCTCGTCAATAAATACGGCGTTAAGCAGGCGCCCACCCTCGTTATCGTCGACGGCGACAGCTTTGAAAAGTATCGCGGAGTATCCGATATCAAGGGCTGGCTGATGAATAAATAAAAAAAGCGGGCAGGCCGCTCAGGTCTGCCCGAATTCTTTTTAGAAACGGAGAAAGTAAAATGTACGACGTTATCGTTATAGGCGGCGGCCCCGCCGGAATGACGGCCGCGCTCTACGCTCTCAGGAACGGAAAGACCGCCCTCGTGATCGAAAAGGCGGGCTTCGGCGGTCAGATCACCCACTCTCCCAAGGTGGAAAATTACCCCGGCACGCTCTCGATGAGCGGCAACGAATTTGCCGACCGCACCCTCGATCAGATCCTCCATCAGGGCGCGGAAATCGAGATCGAGACCGTCGTCTCCCTCCGCGATGAGGGCGATAAAAAGGTCGTCGTAACCGAGGAGGGCGGCGAATACGAGGGCAAAACCGTCGTTATCGCCACGGGCGTCAAGCACCGTATGCTCGGGCTCGAGGGCGAGGACGAGCTCGTCGGCGAGGGCATAAGCTTCTGCGCCGTATGCGACGGCGACTTCTACGCCGGCAGAAAGGTCTGCGTCGCCGGAGGCGGGAACTCCGCCCTGCAGGAGGCTATGCTTCTCTCCGAAAAATGCAGCGAGGTCATAATGCTGCAGGATCTCCCGTACTTCACGGGCGAGGGCAGGCTTCAGGACGTTCTTTTCTCCCGCCCGAACGTAAAAAAGCGCACGGGAGTCAAGATAACCTCCCTTATCACCGAGGGCGGTGAGCTGCGCGGGGTCAGGATATCGGGCGAGGATGGCGAGGAGGAAATCTCTTGCGACGGTCTTTTCGTCGCCATCGGCCTCATTCCCGAAAACGAGCCCTTCAAGGACTTTGCCGATCTCAACGGCTGGGGATATTTCGACTCGGACGAGCGCTGCCTTACGAAAACGCCCGGCGTCTTCGTAGCCGGTGACTGCCGCTCCAAGGGCGTCCGCCAGCTCACGACGGCGGTAGCCGACGGAGCGACGGCAGCTCTTGCCGCCTGCAGATATATAAACGAAAACTGATAAAACAGATTTGCGTCCGGCAGCCGAAGCTGCCGGACGCTGTTTGTAGACAAATGACAACGCCCTTTGCCTTCCCCTCTGAGGGGAAGCCTTTTGACGAAGTATATGTCTCTGACTTTACTACCATTGAAGAAGTTTAAGGATATTCCGCAAATAATAGATATGAAGGGTATTCTGGACCATCCGCAGATGGCGTACTGTGTTAGGTATTGCCGTGTATGCTATAATAGAAAGTATAACCTTCCTCAAAAATTCTGCGGATAGCTCTTCACGGTCGTTGCTCTTCGCCTTGCAATATCTCTCTCACAACGGTTATCCAGTAGCGTTTTACGGTTCTGCCGTCAACGTCGAGCGACCGCTCATACAAACCTCCGTTTGCCAGGATCGTTTTTTCACTCGCTTTATTATCAGCGCCGCAAGTGACGAGCATTTTATCAATGCCAAGCCTCTTTGCGTTCTCAATATTCAGGCGCAGCATTTCTTTTGCGTATCCCTTCCCTCGCTCGGAAGGACGCACGGAGTATCCGCAGTGTCCGCCCCACGTTCCGAGGATCGGGTGATCTATATGATGCCGCAGATCAATGACCCCTACGATACGGCCGTCTCTTTTCCTTACTGCCAGAAACGTATGTGAAGGCACTCCGGCGCCGACTGAATTGCAGGTTTTTTCGCATTTGCGTAAGGAGCAGATACGGATCCACTCCTCAGCCGACTCGCTTTTATCGAGGGCTGAGCATCCTGCGAACTGGCTTTCATCGCTTTTGTCATGCTCCAGTATCTCCTGCCTGAACGCCCATATATCCTCCGCGTATTCAAGATTAGGTTCTATAAGCTCAAGTTTTTCCATTCCTGTAAGCTCATTTTTAGCAGGGATATCGTTGTGCATTCTGTCCTTCGAGAGTAGAAACGCTTTCATACAGCGCGACCCCCTGTTATTTTTTGCTTATTATTTCAGAAACCCGAACAGCTTCTTCTTTTCGTATGGCTCGGTCGAAACGGAGAGCACCTTATAACCCGTTTTCTCGATGCTCTCCCGAAGGGCTTTCTCGTCAAGCGGCTCTGCGGAAACGATCTCCGTTATGCCCTTCTTATAGGACGAGCTTACCTTTGAAACGTCCGCTGCCTTTCTGACTGCTTCGTTAACGTGGCTCTCGCACATCGTGCAGGCCATACCGTCTATTTTAAGCGTTGTTTTTATCATATCGCATCTCCTATAATGCGTCAAGGGCGGGGATAATCCCCGCCCTTATTTGTTATTTTCGGCTCGCGCAGCCGGAGCACCCGGCGCAGCCTCCCGAGCAGGCGGCGCAGCCTGAGCATCCGGCGCAGGAGGGCTTCTT